>JABAHL010000022.1:0-21594 GCA_019353055.1 Faucicola osloensis | reverse complement strand
TAATCCACCCAATCGCAATGGACCAAGGCTTACGCTTTGCAATCCGTGAAGGTGGCCGTACTGTAGGTGCGGGTGTTGTTGCTAAAGTTAACGACTAATCGTTAGTAAGCACATAAAAGAGTCACTTCGGTGGCTCTTTTTTTATGCTTCGTTGCCGTAAAACCACCGACTTTAGGCGGTGGATATAAGGCAGCTTAAGCAACCATATTCACGCACAAAGAATATAAAACATGCTAGAATAAACCCATGAAAACACTCAAGTTACGCATACGAGATAAGCACACAGCACAGCTTAATAAGTTAAGCGGTTCGGTTAATTTCGTATGGAACTATGTCAATGACTTGAGTTATAAGCACCTACAAAAAACTGGCAAATTCTTTTCAGCTTACGATTTAAACGAATACACCAAAGGTAGCGGTGAACTGTTAGGTTTGCATAGTCAGACTATTCAAGCAATCAATGAAACTCATGCCAAAAACCGAAAACAATTCAAAAAAGCTAAGTTATCATGGCGAACCAACAATCCAAAATCAAAGCGTAAAAGCTTAGGTTGGCTACCCTTTAAACAATCTGCCATTAAACATATTGCCACGCATCAAACTGGTAAAAAAGGCTTAAAATCCACCTTACAACTAAGTCTAGCCAAAGGACAAAAGCTAATCATTGACCTATGGGATAGCTACAACCTTAGCCTATACCAAATTAACACCCTTGAGGTCGTGCAAGACAGCCGTAACCGTTGGTATGCCTGTATCACTGTTAAAGAATACCCTAAAACCACTTGTGGAACTGGTAGTGTAGGCATAGATTTAGGTTTAAAAGACAGTGCCACCGCCTCAAATGGCGACAAACTACAAATCAAGCAAACGGTCAAATATGCCAAAGCGTTAGCCACCGCCCAACGTGCCAAAAACAAGCAACGTGTAAAAGCTATCCATGCCAAAATCAAAAACACACGCCAAGACTTAATCCATAAATTCACCGCCCAATTAGTTAAGGCTAATGCCCTAATCGTGGTTGGCGATGTTAAAACCACCCAATTTAACAGTAAAAAAGGCAAACTAGCCAAATCGGTTTACGATGCAGGTTGGTTTGAACTCAAACGACAACTGGCCTACAAATGCGAGAACGCAGGTTGTCGTTTTGAAATCGTGAATGAGAAATACACTACCCAAATTTGCTCGTGCTGTGGTGATATGTCCAGTAGCTTGAGCGGTAGAGCAGGTTTGCGAATAAGAGAATGGACTTGTGCTAAGTGTGGCACACGGCATGATAGAGATATCAATGCCAGTCAGAACATTCTTGCGGTCGGGCTTGACCGTCTTGCAGAAGAAATCCCCGAACGATAGGGAGGGGAGGAAGTCAAGGAAATAAATTATGACTGCCATACAGATATATAAGTTAAATAAAACGAGTACACAAGATAATGCTTCGCAGCAAGTACTGGCGCAGCTGGCACAAATTGAATCCGAGCTTTTTGTCCACGATGCTTGGTCAGCTGCGCAAATCAATTCCCTGCTGGCGCAGCCATTTAACCATATAATTTATGCGACAGACGAGCTAAATACGCGATTGGTCGGCTATTGTTTTTACAGCCATATATTTGAGGATGCGGAAATTTTAAAAATTGGAACTTGTCGCGATTATCAGCAGCAAGGTATTGCAAGCCAATTGTTAACAGCTATGGCGCAAATATGCCAAATAGCGGGCGCCGAGCGGATGCTATTAGAGGTAAGAGAAGATAATCATGCTGCCCTTGCATTTTATCAAAAACATGGATTTGAACAGATTGCCGTTCGCAAAAATTACTACGATAATCATGACACGACCAAAACCCATGCGTTAATTATGCAGCGCAAATTAATGCTAAATTAAACGCTAAGTAGTATTCCACATGTTTAGGTAATGTGCTTTTATCGCCTGTTGAAGCAGTGGTTCAACTTGCGCCGCTGTGACAGCCTCATCGAAGCGATGCCACTGTTGATTGATTAATAATTCACTGGGATAAAAACGCGATTTATATGCCATCTTATCCGAATCTGGTACCCAAAAACCTAAATATAAATACGGTAATCCAAGACGTTTAACATAGTCAATTTGGGTAAGTATCGCAAGGGTGCCCAAACTATTTATGGTTGCATCGGGATCATAGAAAGTATAGACCGCGGATATACCGTCATCTAATTGGTCGCAAACTGCAACCATGACTAATTCATCATGAAGCCAAAACTCCATAAAAAATGACTGGGTAAAACTATATTGTAAAAACTGTTTAAATCCTTGTAAATTGGGTGGATACATATCACCATCACTATGGCGAGCGCAGATATAGCGAGCATATAGCGTAAAATGTGATTCATCGGCATCATCACAAGCGGTAATTACCACATCCATCTCGTGCGATTTTTGCCATAGTTTGCGCTGGGTACGATTGGCTTTAAAATCGTTAACTACTACACGCGTAGAGATACAGCGTTGACAATGGAAGCATATAGGGCGATATAGATGTTGTCCACTACGCCGATATCCGAGCCGAGAGAACTGAGAAAAAATAGGCGTATCTAAACGTTCATCCTTTGCTAATTCAATCAGTTCTAAACGTGCCGCACGATCGGGCAAATAACTACATTGATGCAGCGGCGTCAATTGGCTGGTCAATGCTAGATTAGTAGCGGAATGGGGTGGTTTTAACGTCATTGGTGCTTTTAAATACCCTTAACTTACCTAAGCTTGCGCAGTTGGAGATAGATAATAAGTCATCAAATCCTCATTTAACAGTTGATTAAGTGGTAATTTTTGAGCGCAAATCGATGACCAATCAATACTCGGTAGCGCTAATTGTTGCGCAAGCCCAGCTAAAAATTCCGCTCTGGGCAAAATGGATGCCCCCAAACGCAGCAAATGTGGGTTAGGCAACTGACAATCCACCCAAGCAAATTGGGAATGTGCACACAGCTGCATTAACACAAAAAAAGCCGCTTTAGACGCATCTGTCACTCGATGAAACATACTTTCACCAAAAAATGCTTGTCCTAGCTTTAGCCCATATAAACCACCAATCAGCTCATCATCGTCCCAAATCTCGACACTGTAAGCGACTTGCTCGGCATGGAGCGCCGTATACGCTTCAATCATAGCGGGGCTGATCCAAGTGGCTGATGCAGAAGCTTGTGCATAGGTGCGGGTATCGGCACAGGCGGCAATGACCTCAGCAAAGGCAAGATTAAGAGAAAACGTCCAACCTGCATTTTTGATACGCCGTTTTAAGGTTTTACTGGCGCAAAAATCGCTAGGATAAATAATACAGCGCGGGTCAGGCGACCACCAAGCGATGGGCTCGCCTTCATTAAACCAAGGGAATATGCCTTGGCGATAAGCACACACTAAGGTATCAGCTGCCAAGTCACCCCCCAGCGCAATCAAGCCTTCACCGTCAGGGTCTGCCACCATCGGGTCGGGAAATTGATAACGGCAAACGAAAGGGCTTTGTAATGGGGGGTAATTTGGCAATGGCATCGTTCAAGGCATTAGCTAAATAGCAGAGGTGTTGGCTGATACCGTGGTATTGGCATTCGCTAGATTAACGATATCTAAATATTTTTCTGCATCCAATGCCGCCATACAGCCGGTGCCTGCCGAGGTAATCGCTTGGCGATAGATATGGTCTGCCACATCCCCACAGGCAAACACGCCTTCAACACTTGTCGCCGTGGCATTGCCATCCAAACCGCTTTTGACCACAATATAGCCATTATTCATGTCAAGCTGATCTTGGAAAATATCGGTGTTAGGTTTGTGCCCAATTGCTACGAACATACCAGGGGCGTTGATGGTTTTGGTAGACTGGTCTTGGAGATTTTCAATGACCACACCCGTCACGCCTGCGTCATCACCCACCACTTCTTTGACTTGGCTGTTCCATTCGATGGTCACATTGCCATTTTTTTGTTTTTCAAATAATTGGTCTTGCAGAATTTTTTCTGATTTTAATTTATCACGTCGATGCACTAAGGTGACGTGGCTTGCGATGTTTGATAGATACAAGGCTTCTTCAACCGCTGTATTGCCACCGCCAATCACCACCACAGGCTTGCCGCGATAGAAGAACCCATCACAGGTCGCACAGGCAGAAACGCCAAGCCCCATAAATTTTTGTTCAGAGGCGAGACCCAAGTATTGGGCTGATGCCCCTGTCGCTACAATGAGCGCATCACAGGTGTAAGTGGCGCTATTGCCGACTAAGGTGAAAGGTCGCTGACTTAGGTTCACTTGGTGGATATGGTCATACACCAGTTGGGTGCCAAAACGCTCGGCATGGGCTTGCATGCGTACCATCAAGTCAGGTCCCGTCAAGCCTTGTGGATCGCCCGGCCAGTTATCAACTTCAGTGGTGGTAGTCAACTGCCCGCCAATCTGCATACCCGTGATAATGACTGGTTTTAAATTGGCGCGCGCTGCATACACGGCGGCAGAATAACCCGCTGGACCTGAACCCAAAATAATAAGCTGGTGATGGATAATTTCTGACATACGTCTTTCCTAACAATCGCTGAATAATAAACTAAATAAAACATGCTAATTTTTGATTCATAAATAAGATAGGGGCTAACATCGAAAATAGCAAGTAAATGTTATTTTTATAACAGATTCAGCGGGCAATCAACGCTCAAAAATGGCGTTAGTTCGTTATCAAAAAATACCCTAACTTTCGGCTTTGTTGGCTCAAACTGCATTTACCATAGCGCTTGAATTGGCTGATTTAACAAAGCAATTTTTCGCAAAAAAAAGCTCAGCAACTCACCACTGAGATTTGATATGATAGTCGATTAAAAGGGTGATTTTAATCAACGTTTTTCCAAAATCATTGTTTTTTCACAGTCATTATCAGTCAGTCATGGCGCAGCAAAGCGTTGACTTACGGCTTATCCAAAGCGGGTTCAAATTCAAAGGTAAATTGCGTTGTCTTATTATATTCGTCAAAGTGTGCTTACGATTATCTGGCTAATCGTGGCATTGTTGTTAGTCATGTCCCTCATCAGTTATTCTGCCAATGATCCTAGTTGGTCGCATATCAGTAGTGCGACAAATGAAGTCAGTAACTTGGCAGGCACAGGTGGTGCGTGGCTGGCTGATATCTTGTATGCGTTTTTGGGCGCGGCAAGCTGGTGGCTCATTGTCATTGCCTGTTATGAAGCTTGGAATGTATGGCGCCATGATGTAGAGCCTAATGGCTTGTTACGTTTTTTGGGTTATATCTTTTTAATCATTGCCACCGCAGGGCTGACAGGCGTGTTATCGTTTGGCTGGTTGGCGCAAGGCATGATCGGGCAAATCGTCGGCAACGGGCTTAGTAGTTTATTAACCTACTGGGGGACTTTGCTGTTTTTATTGGTGTTTATTGCCATCACCGTGACGTTTATTTTTGATTTACATTGGCATGAGATTTTATCAGGTCAAGCCATTCGCAGTCGCCTACAAGTTAAAGCCGCAGATGATGATGAAGCCAATACTGAGCTCAAGGCGACTGCTCAACAAGCAAGCCAAGCAAAACCAAACAACACCGCGCAACTGCCTTTGCCTTTAGCCTCCCACGACAACGAACAAGCGGCTGATTACAGTAGTCATCTAGCGGATAATGAGGGGTTGGTCGGTAGTCCACTCGATGCATTTTTGGATGAAACGGGCTTTAGTGAAATTAAAGATTATGAATGGCTCGAAGAAAACGATGCCACCAATCCATTTAAACCCGTCAGCTCAACCTATGTGGCAAATACCAAGCTGACCAAAAAACTCGATGAAAAACTGCAAAGTGAAATCATTAAAAAACCGTTTAAAATGCCTACCTTGAACAGACCCCATTCGATACAGGTAGACTCGCAACGCACTGAGCCAACTCAGACAAAGCAGCCTAGTGTAGATAGTGTAGATAGTGTAGATGTATCGCAAGCTATGCCAACTATGGATGAAGCATCTATGATGTCTGCTATGTCTGCTATGTCTGCCGCAGGCACAGGTGAGCTAGCGGATAAACACATCTCTGAGCCTATGACGGGTGTAGAGATGGCTGTACAGGACGCGGCTATTGGGTTGTCAGATTCGGATAATTTAGCAGGTAGCCTAGATGCTGGATATGACTTATCACAAAATCCTGTGCTAGAGCGATTATTCGAGGGCATTAAAACAGACGGCTTTGAAGCAGAAGGCATTGAATCAGAAGGTATTGAAACACCACCTACCTCAGTCGCATCGTTATTGGGTATGCGACAAGTTTCACCGCAAGCTAGGGCTAATGCCTCAAATGACAGTGCCAGCGCACCGGTTGTAGCGGAATTTTCAACCCCTGCAGCAAGTCCGATGCCAATCCAAATAGCACGTCCAGCGCAAGCTGTCACCCAAATGGCTGGCAACGAGATTGATACCGACCAGATAACGTCTTCAATACCGACCTATAGTCGTCCAGTGGAATCTGAGTTACTCGACCAAATCGAACAGCCCGCAGCGACTCAGGTCAATCAGCCGCTTGATATCAATGATGATAGCCTGTTTAGTCAGAAATCGCGTGCCATGCAAACCGCAGCTTATCGTGCCAATTTAAGCCCACTTCCTGAGTTATCGCTGCTTGATTTGCCAGACCCCGACCGCAAGCCAAGCTACAGTCGCGAACAGTTGCAGCAGCTATCAGCGCTGTTAGAAATCAAGCTACAAGAATTTAATATCAAAGCAGAAGTGGTCAATGCGCAAATGGGTCCAGTGGTGACGCGCTTTGAAGTCTCGCTGGCGCCAGGGCTTAAAGCAAGCAAGGTGACAGGTATTGCCAAAGACTTGGCTCGGTCGCTATCCATGGCATCGGTGCGTGTGGTAGAAGTCATTCCAGGTAAACCTTATATCGGTATCGAAGTGCCCAATCCGCAGCGCCAAATGGTACGACTCATTGAACTGCTAAAAACAGAAGCTTATCAAGACCCCGATGGCTTGATCAGCATGGCAATGGGTAAAGATATTGCCGGTAGACCGGTTATTGCGGATTTGGCCAAAGCGCCACATATGCTAGTGGCAGGTACCACAGGCTCGGGTAAATCCGTGTTGGTGAATTCGCTGTTATTGTCGATGCTGCTCAAATACACACCAGAGCAGCTGCGATTGATTTTGATTGACCCCAAACAGCTCGAGCTTGCCAACTATGGCGATATTCCGCATCTGCTCACCCCCGTAGTCACCGATATGACCGAAGCAGCCAGTGCTTTGGCGTGGAGTGTGGCGGAGATGGAGCGTCGTTATCAGCTGATGTCATTATTCAAAGTGCGTAAACTTGATGAATTCAACAAAAAAATCATGGCAGCCGAACAAAATGGTGAGCCGTTACTAGATCCACTGTGGCGACCCAATGACAGTGTCAGCCAAGATAGAGCGCCAAAATTAAAACCGTTACCACAAATTGTGATTGTGGCGGATGAGTTTGCCGACATGATTATGCAGGTGGGCAAACAAGCTGAGGAGTTGATTACCCGTTTGGCGCAAAAATCGCGTGCCGCAGGGATTCATTTGATTTTGGCGACCCAGCGCCCCTCAGTGGATGTGATTACTGGTTTGATTAAAGCCAATATTCCCGTCCGTGCTGCGCTTCGCGTCAACTCAAAAGTCGACTCGCGTACCATTTTGGATGCCGGTGGCGCAGAGGATATGCTTGGGCATGGGGATATGCTGTTTTTAGGACCTGGTCAAATCGAGCCTAACCGTGTACATGGTGCTTTTATCAGCGATGCGGAAGTCAACCGTGTGTGTGATGCATGGCGCGAGCGTGGCGCACCTAATTATATTGATAATATGTTCGATAACTTTGAGCTAAGCTCAGCGCCAAGTGGTGGCGATGCTAGTGGGTCTAGCAATGGCGAAGAAGACCCGCTGTATGATGATGTAGTGGCGTTTTTGCTCGAAACCCGTAAAGTCTCTGCATCCAGTATTCAGCGCAAATTTAGTATCGGCTATAACCGCGCAGCACGTATCGTTGATGCCATGGAAGAGGCGGGCTTGGTGAGCGGCATGACCAAAAGTGGTAAACGTGAGCTGTTGATGTAATTTTAATCATAAGCTTTAATCAAAAGGTGCAAATTTAGCACCTTTTGATTTTAAGTAATTATAGTATTCAGCATATTGTTTCAATAAACGTTTATTAGATTCATCTAGCTGCTCAAATAATTCATCATTTAACTTATCGTTAGCTTGAATAAATATTTCTGGATTTTGCTTGATAAAAGGTGTAGTAGGAGCAATTGGCAAATAACAATTAATAATGTTAAGTAGTCCACTAATATTATCCGGATTAAATTAAATTGCCTTATGAAAATATACCATGCCAGAGTAATCGTTTTCACAACCCGTTAAAAAGGGATTAAAAGCAACTAAAAGTCCTTGAAGCAGGTAGGCATCAGAAATTTCTTCAGCCGTAGAGTTATTATCAGCGATAAAATCTTTAAGCTGATTGAAAGCTTGAATTGCTTCGTCATCATTAAAATCAGCTAATTTTGAATTAATAAGATTTAGAATTTCTTCAACTGATTGCATATAATTCTCTTTAAAAAAAGGTGCACAAAAGCACCTTATTTAAAATAATTTAGAAATTAAAGTTTTGGAAACTCTAGCGACCAATGATTGACGAGTGGGTAGCGACGCTCACGCCCAAAGGCGCGGTGGGTAATCTTGGTGCCAATCGCTGCTTGACGACGTTTGTACTCATTGCGGTCTACCATACTGAGGACTTTTTTCACCACCTCTTTATCATAACCGGCTTCTACAATCGCATCATACCCAAAGTCGCGATCGATATACAGCTCCAGCATTTTATCTAGGGTATCATAATCAGGCAGACTGTCTTGGTCTTTTTGGTCAGGGCGAAGCTCGGCAGAAGGCGGACGGGTAATCACACGCTCAGGAATCACCGGCGTTTCTTCTAGGCGGTTGCGATAGTTGGCGAGGGCGTATACTTGGGTTTTATACACATCTTTTAAGACATCAAATCCGCCTGCCATATCCCCATATAGTGTCGCATAGCCCACCGCCATCTCTGACTTGTTGCCAGTGGTGATGACCAGATGACCAAATTTGTTGGACAATGCCATCAAAATCATGCCACGCGCACGGGCTTGGATATTTTCTTCCGTGGTGTCGGCGGTGGTGTTGCTAAACATCGGCGCTAGCGTATGACGCATGCCTTCAACGGCGGCATGAATCGGGCACACGGTATAAGACACGTTGAGTCGGTGCGCCTGCGCCTGCGCGTCTTGCAGGCTGATTTGCGAGGTGTACTCATAGGGCATCATGACCGCATAAACTTTATCTGCACCGAGCGCATCAACCGCGATACATAGCGTGAGTGCGGAATCTATACCGCCTGACAACCCAACCAATACGCCTTTAAAGCCAGAATGGTTGACATAATCACGCAAGCCGACAACCAGCGCTTGATAAGTTTCAGCGATTTGGCTGAGCGCAAGCGGTGATTTGCGCTGTTCTGATAATATCACTTGACCGCTTTGGGCATCGTGACGAGCAACCACATACAGGGTATGCTGCAAAAATCTTGGCGCTTCTTGCACGATTTTACCTTGAGCGTTGACGACCATCGAGCCGCCATCAAACACCAAGTCATCCTGACCGCCCACGCTATTGGCATACACAATCGGGATATTGTATTCAGTCGCACGACTTTTTAATAAAGCCTTACGTTGTTCTTGCTTGTTTTGCTCAAAGGGCGAGGCATTGAGGCTGATGATGATTTCCGCACCTTTTTCTTTGAGTGCGCGAATGGGCGCGTCTTGCCATAAATCTTCACAGATAAGTAGTCCGATGGTCAGCCCTTGATAGTCAAATAACACTTGGTTGTGACCGGTATTAAAATAGCGGCGTTCATCAAACACGCCATAGTTTGGCAGGCATTGTTTGTGATAAAAGCCTTTTTGCTGACCATTGTGAATGATAGCCACTGAATTAAACGTGCCATTGGGGTCAATGTGCGGATAACCCACTAGCATGACGATATCTTTTACTGTGTAGAGCAATTCAAAAGCAAGTTTCACGCGTGAGGCAAGACTTGGACGTAATAACAAATCTTCCGGCGGATAACCCAGCAGTGACAACTCAGGAAAGACAATGATATTAGCCCCCTTGTCACGGGCATCTTTAGCCAGCTCTACCATTTTTTTGGCATTATTGATGACATCGCCGACAATAAATTGCTGCTGTGCCACCGCAATTTTTAGCCCCACCATAGAATCTGCTTGGCTAATTGCTTGGCTAATTGCTTGGCTAGTCGGTTGGCTTGATGGCTGAGAGGTTGACTGAGAAGCTGATTGAGAAGCTGATTGAGAAGCTGATTGAGAAGCTGACTGTGGGTTTGCTGGTTGGCTTGGCGTAGTAGCTTCGGCAGTCATTGACTCACTCGGTAGCTGCGTTGGTACGCTATCATCTGGTGTTAAATCAAGGTGTGACATGAAAAATCCTTCAGTAAAAATTTATTATGGGGTCGTCCCTTTAGTCATATCCGTCTAAAACGGTATGCAAGCATCATGCCGCTATTATAATTATGGGTGGCAACAGCGATGGCATTACGAGATAAAATTATTCTACATTATATCGCTTTATGATATGTTTACAATTGCAATCTTTAGACGCTACAACCGAAAAACGCTGCAACTGGTAAAATTAGCTTAAACATAGCATGAATAACCCATCAATGTGCGATTTTTTGCAGTATAATCAAACTTTGAAGGGCTAGTTAACGGGCAATCATAATTGTTAATTGGCAACGATGATTCGTTCATTAGACAATGAGGTGAAGCGATGTTTACCGCAATTTTTGTGGTTTTGGTAATTATGGGGCTTAGCTGGGTTGGGATGAAATGGATGTATCCGCGACCACCGCAAGGCTACTTGCGACCGCAGCCAGGCGAGAGTACTGAGCTGCGAGCGTGTGATTTTTGCCATCATACCTTGGCAGAGTGGCGAGGGATTGTAGAAGGGGATAAGTTCTTTTGTAATCAAGAACACCAAGCGGATTTTCATGCTGGCAAACATTACCAGCGCGCTCAAAATTAGTCGAATTTTATTTTATATTTATTTTATATTACAGACGTTAGGCAAAACGGGCAACGTCTTCTAACATTTTCCCCACCAGGTCTTGCGCTTGGCTTTCGTTTTCTTGATAGCGTTGTAAGTTTTCTGATTTTTCAAACAACGTCAACGCGCATAGTACCAATAATTCTTCTTGTGGTAGCTGAGGCGCTTGGCGGCGTACCTCTTGCATAAACTGGTTAATATAGCTTGCCGCACGCTGCAACGCAGGCTCTTCAGATTCTGGGCAGTTGATGGTATAGCTACGACCATTGATCAGGATATCAACTTTTTTAATGCTTTGGGCAGATGCCATAAGATTTTCCTAATGTATTCAAATGTTTTAAACATCACTAAGGCTGGCTTAAATAGGGGCGGGTTAGTTTTCGCTGTCAATTTTTGCCAAGCGCTCTAACACAAGCTTGGTATGCTCTGCCGCAACGCGATTTTTTTCAATCAGTTTTTGATTTTGTGCGGTAAAAATCTGTAATTGGTTTTGGGTTTGTTCGTATTCGGTACTTAGCATGTTATGAGATTCGGCAAGTGACTGATAGCGCTGCTCGAGTGCCTGATACTCTTCGGCTTGTCTGGCAAGTTGTTGTTCCAAATTTCGCTGCAGTTGTTTGCTGGCATCGAGCTCAGCTTGTACCGCTTGCAATTGGTCTGCGGTAATGGTTGGCTGTGCTTTAATACGGGTTAACTCGCTACTGGCGAATTGATATTTATCGCGAAGCTTAGTCAATGCGGTTTGTAGCTGGGTCAGTTGGTCAATTAGGGTGCTCATGATATGATGTCTAGTCAGTAATCGAGTGAATAATCAAGTAAATCATCAAGAGCGACGTGATGGGCGCTCATTGACATGAATAGCAAAAGGTTTTTTTGGTATAACTATAGCGTGAAGGCTTAAAATTTGAGTGATACTTATATTATTTTACCACTTTAATAATGCCATAGTTGACCGCATTAAGGCTAGTATTATCTCAATGTTGATATAATTTTTTGTGAAAAAAGGGTAAAGCGATGGATGATTATATTTCGGGTTGGCAGGATTGGACACAAGCATTTGAGGATTGGCATGACGTCACAATTAGTGAGTTACATGGGCTACTCTCAGGGGTGCTAAGCGTATGTGATGCGCCAAACGAGCAAGAGTGGCAACTGCTCCTTACTGAGCTGAGCTTTACTGAGCTTGAGCCAAAAGCGTTAGAGATAGTGACCGAAGAGAGCGAGGATATGGTGGCGGTGTTAACCGATGATGCCGATAGCTACCAGTTTATGCCGTTGTTGCCCGATGATGACCATCCACTGTATGAGCGTTTGATGGCACTTAAGAACTGGGCAAACGGCTTTTTGACAGGCTTTGGCGTCACCGATAGTGCGCTGCGCCCTGAAGAAAATAACCTATTTAATGACTTGGCAAAAATCGGCGCGCTGCGGGTTGATGCGTATGATGAGGCACTGCAAGGGACAGACAATGCTGAAGGCGAAGTTGAATATATGGAGCTACTTGAGTTTGTGCGTATGATTCCTGTGAGTGTGTCACAAGGGCGAGTGCGTAAATCAGTCGCCAAGTTGCCGCTTATCGCAGGATTTGCGTTAAATCGCCCTGTGGGCAAAGCCCAAGAGATTGATGAGGAGCATTTGGATTTTATTGAGCAGCTACGGGATGATGAACTCGATTGGGAAGCAGAAAAAGATACCAATGATGATTTTGTTACCCATATGGTCATAGATGCCATGACCGGTAAAAAGCCGAATTGATGCTAATACCCTATTTCGACTAAATTTACCCTGATAGGGTGTTTTAGTGGTTTAAAATTTGAGAAAAATGGAACGACTATGGGCTATCCATCCAACGCAGTAGACTGGTTAACAAAGCTGATTGGTTTTAACACTGTCAGTCGCTACTCCAATTTGCAATTGATTGAGTATGTGGCGGGCTATTGTGAGCAGTTGGGGTTGTCGCCACGTTTGACCTTTAATGCCGAAAATACCAAAGCCAACCTCTTTGTGACTGTACCTGCGATGGGTAAGGGGGATACCGTCCTGACAGGGGGTTTTGTGTTTTCCGGGCATACCGATGTGGTGCCCGTTGATGGGCAGGCATGGGATACCGATCCGTTTGTGGCGACCATTGTGGAAGATAAGCTATACGGGCGTGGGGCTTGTGATATGAAAGGGTTTATTGCTTGCGCCTTAACCCTGTTGCCCTCTGTGGTGCAAGCAAGTCGCGATAGGATGCTTAACAAACCGATTCATCTGGCACTGTCGTATGATGAAGAAGTGGGTTGTTTGGGTGCGCCATTACTGCTTGCAGATTTAAAAGCCCAAAATATTAAGCCCGACTACTGTATCGTCGGTGAGCCGACCATGATGAAAATGGTCACCGCGCATAAAGGCATCCAAGTGTATCGCTGCCGCGTGCATGGCAAATCAGTACATTCATCGCTGACCCCGCAAGGCGTCAATGCCATCAGCTATGTTAGTAAAATTATCAATTTTATTGATGAACTAGCCGAACAATTGCAACAACGTAACGACCAAGATATGGCGTTTGACGTACCATTTTCGACCTTGTCAGTGGGCACTATTACCGGCGGTACGGCAACCAATATCGTGCCCAACCTGTGCGAATTCACCTTTGATTACCGTAATTTGCCGCACATGAATGAAAGCCAAGTGATTGAGCCGATTCGCGCCTTTATCAAAACCCTTGAGCCTAAGATGCACGCCATTGACAGCGACACGGGCATTGAGCTAACTCGGCATGAAAATGTCCCTGCGATGACCGATAAAGATAGCCAAGCCTTGCAACAGCTTATAGAAAATTTGGTAGATGAACAGCAGCGCCATAAAGTAGCGTATGCCACCGAAGGCGGGCAGTTTACCAATGCAGGTATTCCGACGGTGATTTGCGGACCTGGCGATATTGGCAATGCCCATAAAGCCAATGAGTTTGTCAGTCTAAACCAATTAGCAAAATGTGAAAGCTTCTTACAGCAAATTCTTCAACAATGCTGTGACAGCCATTAAAAATTTTTGGAAATATCATGTCAAATCAATTAACTATAGAGTTGTTGCCAAAGCTTCCCCAAAGCCAATTTGCCAAACGCCGTGCCAAACTTGCTGAAGCCTTGCCAAACAATAGCATTGCGATTTTGCAAACCGCACCCGCGCATATCCGTAACAGCGATGCTGAGTACAAATACCGCGCCGACAGCAGTTTTTTCTACCTGACTGGCTTTGCCGAGCCAGAGTCCGTCATGGTTTTGGAAAAAACTGACCATACCGTCAACTACACTTTATTTTTACGTGAAAAAGACAAACTACGTGAGATTTGGGATGGTAAACGGGTGGGGCTTGAGGGTGCAACCGCAGATTTTGGCGCGGATAAAGCGATTGCCATTGGCAAAATTGATGAGATTATGCCGACATTGATTTTTGGTAAAAAACACGTGTTTGCCCGCTTTAATAATGAGCTGATTGGCTGGCTTAATCAGGCCAAGCAACTGCAGCGCGGGGAAGGTATGGTCGATACCATCACCAATATTGACAGCCTTATCAATGAAATGCGGCTGATAAAAGATGAGTCTGAAATTGCACGCATGAAAGTCGCCGCCCAAATCAGTGCTTACGGGCATATTCGCGCCATGCAAAGTGTGGCACCCTTGATGCAGAAAAATCAAGGGAATGAAAGCAGACTGGAAGCTGAAGTTAACTATGCTTTTGCCCAATACGGCTGCGTACCCTCTTACAATAGTATTGTGGCTGGCGGGGACAATGCCAATATTTTGCACTATGTCGAAAACGACCAACCGCTGCACAACGGCGACTTGGTGATGATAGATGCGGGCGCCGAATACCAACACTATGCAGGTGATATTAGCCGTACTTTTCCTGTGAGTGGCAAGTTCAGCGACGTGCAAAAACAGGTGTATGATATTGTGCTAAATGCCAATATTGCCGCCATCAACAGCCTAAAAGCAGGCGAGCATGGCAAAATCCATCATGAAACTGCGCTTAAAGTATTAACCCAAGGCTTGATTGAGTTAGGGATTTTGACAGGCGATGTCGATGAGTTGATTGCCGATAAAGCCTACTTGCCGTTTTATATGCATGGCACAGGGCATTGGCTTGGCTTAGATGTGCACGATGCAGGGCGCTATACTGGCGACGACGGTAAACCCAGAAAGCTTGAAAAAGGCATGGTGATTACCGTTGAGCCAGGCTTGTATTTTGCGCATGACAATGCATTAGTACCCAAGAAATATCGGGGTATTGGCATTCGGATTGAGGATGATGTGGTCATTACCGAGGGTGAGCCGCTGGTGCTCACGCATGACGTACCAAAAACAACGGCGGCGATTGAAGCATTAATGCAGCAAAAAGCGCATTCATAGATATCATCCATAGCTATATGGATAGCTGACCTTTGTATGATACAAACCTATATGAGACAAACAAAAAAAGCTCAAGACAGTTGGGCTTTTTTAAGGTCAATCGTTCATCGCGATGTTAGGCATCTGCTGATGGATGTGCTAAATGTTCGATTTTATCTTCGGGCAAGTTTGTCAACAAATGAATGCGCTGAGAGAGTTGGCGCAATACTTGGCTAAAGGCAGCTTTTTCCACCTCACTATCGGCTGATACACTGTCCGTATCATTGATATGCCAATGTGCGGTCAGCGGGAATTTGCCATCAATGTCCGCATGTTGCTGTAAAGAATTGCACAGCCCAATCACCAAATCAATCTTTGGCGCGTTGTCTTGTAAAAACTGATTGACGGATTTGGGCGCTAAGCTTTCGATATCATAACCTTCTTGTTTTAATACCTCAAGCGTGAATGGATGCGCGCTAGCGGATGGCTCAACGCCTGCGCTATAGGCTACAAAACGGTCACCACCAATTTTATTCAAAATAGCTTCTGCCATTAGGCTACGGCTAGCATTGTGCTTGCACAAGAACAACACGTTATAAGGCTGCGTCATCAATAAGTCCCTTGTCATCATTCTGCGAACGGTCAGCACGTTTGGGCGTGCAATTTTTGAGAGTGAAATTTTACCTTTAATGGCAAAAAATTGCTATCAAAATCCCTACAATTGTGCAAGTTTAAACCGTTGACATTAACCGCTTGGTTTTGCCAGCAATTCGCCATGAAATAGCTAAAAAAATTATTGATTCCAAAAAGTAATATTTAGTATAAAAATAATTTGCGTTTAATGAATTTTAAAAATAACTATTATAAATATATGATTTTATTATATTTTATATAACTGCAAAAAAATAATGACTTACTTGTATAACTTTTGGTTAGGTTTTGTGAAAAGAAAGTTTGACATTAACTATTGATTCATGAAAAATCTACATACTGCAAGATTCTCGTTGCAATTTTTTCAATTTTTTACAAATATTTTTCTCTTTATACGTTCGAGGTAAAAATGACTCAACAGCGTGAAAATTGGTCGGCTCGCTCAGGATTTATTCTGGCTGCTATTGGGTCGGCTGTAGGGTTAGGCAACATATGGCGCTTCCCTTATGTGGCTTATGAGAATGGCGGTGGTGCATTTATGGTGCCTTATCTAATAGCATTAATAGCAGCTGGATTTCCTTTGCTATTTTTGGATTATGTGGTGGGTCAAAAATATCGCGGCGCGCCACCAACGGCATATAAACGTATGGTCAAGTCTGCTGAACCAATTGGTTGGTGGCAGGTGCTAGTGTGTGCCATCATTGGCATTTATTACGCTAGTGTTTTGGGATGGGCGGGCAGCTATGTATTCTTCTCATTTGGACAACAATGGGGTGCTGATACAGAAGCGTTTTTCTTCAAAACTTTCTTGCAAAATGCAGACACATTGAACTTTACTTTCGTGCCAAATCTCTTATGGTCATTGGTGTTAGTATGGTTAGTTGCATTGTTTATTATGTTCGCTGGGGTAAAAAAAGGTATTGAATTATCTAATCGTATTTTTATTCCCCTTTTGGTTGTCATGTTCACTATTCTTGTAGTGCAGTCGTTACGTTTACCAGGCGCAACAGAGGGTCTTAATGCATTCTTTACCCCAAATTGGTCGGCAATGGCAGATCCGAAAGTTTGGTTGGCGGCATTTGGACATGTCTTTTTCTCAATGTCGATTGGCTTTGGTATCATGGTGACGTATGCCTCTTACCTTAAACGTAATGCGAATTTGACGGGTTCTGGCTTGGTAGTTGGCTTCGCTAATTCATCATTTGAATTGCTTGCAGGTATTGGTATTTTCTCGGCATTAGGTTTTATGGCACAAGCATCAGGTAAACCAGTTGCTGAAGTCGTAAGTGGTGGTATCGGCTTGGCGTTTATTGCCTATCCTAAAATTATCTCAAGTATGGGTGATTTGGGAAATATTATTGGTTTCTTATTCTATGCGTCGTTGACCGTGGCAGGCTTAACCTCAATGGTTAGTATTCTAGAAGTACCGATTTCGGCGTTTCGTGACAAGTTTGGTTGGTCTCGAAACAAGGCAGTGAGTATTGTCGGAGGTGTGTCTGCTGTGATTTCTATTTTGATGTTCTCAACTCAAAATGCAATTACTTTTGTCGATATCATTGATAATTTCGCCAATAACATCGGTATTGTATTGGGTGCAATCTTGTCAATTATTTGGGTTTTCTGGCTTAATCGCTCATTAATTCCTGTTTTAACCAACCATATCAACCGCATCTCAAGTTTTAAAGTGGGTAAAGGGTGGGTATTTACATTGACTGTAATCACTCCAGTTGCGTTGATTGCGGCGTTGATTTTGACCTTAAAGTCTTTGCTTACTGAAGGTTATGGTGAATATCCGATGATGACCCAAGCCATTTTTGGTTGGGGCGTAGTTGCAATATTTGCTGTGGGTGCAATGCTATTGAGCAGCATGAAACATAAGTAACTAACAAATCGATTGACGATATAAGGAACAAATCATGAATGGTTCAGCAATGATTTTGATGGTGTTTGCGATGGCATTTATTTGGGGGGGGTTAATTTGGTCTTCATTACACTTACTGAAAAACCCAGACCTTCCACTCGAAAATATCCCTGAAGAGCATCATGACTAATAAAAAAACCCCGAATTGTCGGGGTTTTTTTCTTTCACTGAAACATTAATCGGTGCCATATTCTTGGCGTTTTGTGGCAAAAAAGCGCTCAAGTCGATCCATCGCTTCATGCAAATCTGATGCATTGGGCAAAAATACCACGCGAAAATGGTCAGGCGCATGCCAGTTAAAACCCGTACCTTGTACCATCAATACTTTTTCTTGTAGTAATAATTCCATCATAAACTGCATATCATCTTCGATTGGATAAATGTCACGGTCAATTTTTGGGAAACAATAAAACGCCCCCTGTGGCATGGTGCATGAGATACCTTTAATGGCATTTAGGCGCTCGATAGCGATGGTGCGCTGCTGATACAGGCGACCGGTTGGTGCGGTCAAGGCTTGCATACTTTGATAGCCACCCATCGCCGTTTGAATCGCGTATTGTGAGGGGACGTTGGCACACAGCCGCATCGATGATAGCATGGTTAACCCTTCAATAAAATCAGCGGCATGGTGTTTTTTACCCGATAACATCATCCAGCCTGAGCGAAAACCTGCGATACGGTGCGACTTTGACAAGCCATTGTACGAGATAACCAAGCAGTTTTTGGCAAGGGTGCACATCGGTACATGCACGGCATCATCATACAGCACGCGGTCATAAATCTCATCGGCCATCAGTACAAGCCCGTGTTTTTCTGCCAGTGCCACGATTTTTTTTAAATTTTCGGTAGAATAAAGCGCGCCTGTTGGGTTGTTTGGGTTGATGATCACAATGCCTTTGGTGCGCTCATTGATTTTGCTTTCGATATCGGCAATATCTGGCTGCCAGTTGTCTGCTTCATTACACAAATAATGAACCGCTTTACCCCCTGCCAAATTCGTCGCCGCTGTCCAAAGCGGGTAGTCAGGCATAGGAATCAGCACTTCATCGCCATCATCCAGTAACGCTTGCATGGTCATCACAATCAGTTCAGAGACGCCATTGCCCAAATACACATCGGCAACGTCTACCGCTTCTAACAATCCTTTGGCTTGGTAATACTGCAAAATCGCTTTACGCGCGGCAAAAATCCCTTGAGAGTCTGAATAGCCAATCGCATTGGGCAAATTCATCGCCACATCTGATAAAATCTCTTGCGGCGCTTCAAACCCAAATGGGGCAGGGTTGCCGACATTGAGTTTGATGATTTTATGACCTTGTGTCTCCATGCGGTTGGCAGTTTGTAGCAAAGGACCGCGAATGTCATAGCACACGTTTTGCAGTTTGTTGGATTTGTTCAAAGTTTTCATGGTAGATACATCACTACTAGGTTTGGGATTAGGCTTGGGATGGTTGGGTTGAAAATTGGTAGTAGCAGGCGTCATCGGTTGAGCCGTTTGACCCTGCCACGGGTTTGCTTGATTGGCATCGCTTAATGCTTGTGCTACAGTAGTATCATTGACCGTATGCGCTGCGAATGCTTGGGTGCTGACGCTTTGACTTTCCACCCCAGTACCCGATAGCAAATAGCTTTCGCTGCACCCTAACAGACTGGCAAGCACAGGCAGTTTATTGGACACGATGCCATTGGAACCGCGCTCCCAATTAGAAATCGCGGCACGGCTAACTTTAGCACCAGCTTGGGTCATTAAATCGGCGAGTTCGGCAGTGGTCAAACCTTTGCTTTTACGCAGCTGCGTCAAGCGTTGTCCAGCTGATAGTTTAACGTCAGTGAGCATAGCGGGGGAATTCCGTTTGAGTATTAATAAAACATATCAATTTTTGTCAGAAATACTGACATTTTTAAGCGTAAGTGAAGCTGAATAACTGCCAATAAATAAACTACGCTTGTCAGCATAATAATGCAAGAAAAACTTACAATTTTTTAACTAACAACTTTTTAACTAACAACAAGGAGATTTACTATGGAAGATTTTTACCAATTGTCCGCGACCGATATTCGAGGTCAGCTATTTGATTTTGACACGCTTAGGGGTAAAGTCGTATTGATTGTGAATACCGCGAGCAAATGCGGCTTTACTCCACAGTTTGAGGGCTTAGAAAAACTATACCAAGCTTACAAAGACCAAGGGTTGGTGGTGTTGGGGTTTCCCTGCAACCAATTTGGTCAGCAAGATCCTGACAATGAAGCGCAAATTAGTGAGTTTTGCCAAATCAATTATGGCGTGACCTTTCCGATGATGGCAAAAGTTGACGTCAATGGTAAAGACACCCATCCTGTTTATCAGTTTTTAAAATCACAGCCACAAGGCAAGGGTATGTTGGGTGACGCCATTAAATGGAACTTTACCAAGTTTTTAGTTGACCCACACGGTAGAGTCGTAGATCGTTTTGCACCGACCAAAGCCCCCCAAGACCTTGAAGCAGATATCAAAGCACTACTGGCACAACAGTGAGAAAAGCGGAAGAAAAAATAAAAAGGATTTAATTGGGGGAATTAAATCCTTTGGGTGACAAGCGATAGAGACATTGTTATTATTGTTATCTTATTATTCTTATTGTTAGCTATGACCTTGCTGGCCATGTAAGTATGATAGGGTTTTTATGTGACAACCACATGACATGCTCAGCAAAATTTTTGAAAAATTTTAATATTTGCCAAAAAAATCGTTGACAGCAAAAATAAATTCTCTATAATACCCACCACAGACGATGGGTCGTTAGCTCAGTTGGTAGAGCGTCTGCCTTACACGCAGAATGTCGGCGGTTCGAATCCGTCACGACCCACCAACTTGACAAGTTTGGGTCATCGTCACCAGCTACCGTGCAGTGGTAGTTCAGTTGGTTAGAATACCGGCCTGTCACGCCGGGGGTCGCGGGTTCGAGTCCCGTCCGCTGCGCCACTTTTTCTTTAATAAAAAGATAAGTGTTAAAAAACAAAATTTTTTAAGTTTTATGCCTCAAATCTCCCCTGATTTGAGGTTTTTTTTCGTCTTGGTGTTTAGTTAAGTGATTGAATAGAAAAAATATTATTTCTTTGACAAATTTTTCACTTATCAACCATTTTTTGACCAAAAATTTTGGCTAACGGTCTGTTAGGGTCACCCGCCAATTATTAAAGCCAATTGTTAAAATAGAAAAAATACAGTAAAAATTAAAAGGCGGATTTCATTACAAGCTGTCAGGCAACCAAAATTCATGCAATCAAACAACTAAGTCTCGTATTTTATCGCATGAGCTATACCGCAATATCCCCATCGCACCACTACCAAATTGTCAATACGTTTTTCCGTAAGCCCGTCATTGAAAGCATCCTGATTATCCAATGGGGTAGCAACCCAGATGAGGCGTCAGTTAACCAAATTAAGAACCTGTATTCATAAATAAAAATAATATATTTCATTAAATATATTAACTTGTTATGTTAAAATCTAAGGATGACAAATAAGAGCTATCCCACCGACCTAACAGACGAAC
>JABAHL010000021.1:0-23292 GCA_019353055.1 Faucicola osloensis | reverse complement strand
ACCTATTGGCGCAAAAAAACCCTCTAAATAGTTTATTGAGAGGGTTTTTTTGATACTTGATGAATTAATTGTATTCAATAACAAAATCTTCAGTGGCGACACGTACTTTTGCCATAGGCGCAATCCAATCACGTGCTGGATCTGCAACACCCACGTACATGATTACGATACTTTTTAGCCCCAATTTCTCTAAACCTAATACCTCGTCAATCAGCTTAGGGTCAAAGCCTTCGGCAGGGCAACTGTCTACTTTAAGCTCTGCTGCTTGTGCCAACGCAAGTCCCAAGCCAATGTAAGCTTGGCGAGCGATATGTTCAAAGTTTTCGTCTGCGCTTTTTTTGGTCACACTTGCTTTGAGCATGGAAGTATAACTATCAAAACGCCCTCTAGGTAAGCCACGCTTATCTGTGGTCATGTCATACACGGTATCAATTTTTTCGGCGCTATAATCCTGCCAACCTGCAAAAACAAGCACGTGAGAACATTCTTTCATGCAGTCAGGATTGAGCGCACCTGCCACTAGCTGCGCCTTGATGGCTTGGTTTTTGACCACGATAACTTTAAAGGGCTGCAATCCCGATGAGGTAGGCGCCAGTCGGGCGGCTTCGATGATTTTGTCGATATTTTCTTGACTCACGCTTTGGTTTGGGTCAAAGGCTTTGACGGCATGGCGCCATTGTAAATTTTCAATCAGTGACATGAAATATTCCTAATATAGTAGTGATAAAGCAATATAGTGATAAAGATTATTGCCCAAGTTTTTCAAGCTCGATGTTACCAATTTTGTCATTGGCTGTTACAACGCTTGAAAGGCTTTCAACTTGCTCAACAAAACGGTGAATGTGCCCAATGTGCCCAAATGGGTCTTTGACATTTGAGCACGCTGCTTGCAATGGCAATTATGTTAAATTGATTATGCCACTACTTGGGTATGCAGGCGTACGTCGACATTGCCACGCACGGCATTGGAATACGGGCAGACTTTGTCCGTCGTTTCAACCAAGGCTTTTGCTTGCTCTTCGCTGACGCCGCTAAGTTCAATATACAAATCGATGTCAAGCGCATAACCGCCTTGGCTATTCATGCCAAGCCCAACCACTGCTGAGGTTTTTGAGCTGACGCCTTCTAGCTTCATGCGCTGTGCCACATGAGTCAACGCATTGTCAAAACAAGCGGCATAACCCATGGCAAATAATTTTTCTGGGTTAACGCCTGTGCTATTTTGCTCAGGGGATTGTAAATCAAAGCCCAGTGAACCATCTTCTAGTGCAACGTGACCTGAGCGGCCACCTGTTGAGGTAGCAGTTGGAGTTTTATAAAAAATTTTCATAAGAGTACCTTTTTTTGAATTGTTAACTTGCATGAATGAAAAAAATCGGCGATAGGCGTTACAACATTTGCCATAGCATTTAGGTTGTAATATTTAGGTTTTAAAATTTAAGTTTTAAAAAATTATATTTTACACAATATAATTTTCAGTGACTAGGCACGGTAATAAAATTCTCACACCGCGAATACAAACTAATAACAAATGACTAAAAATGCTAAATCTAACGATGCCCTAACAAGACGCATGATAATAGATAAGACGTAGGCAGATAGCGCTTAAAGATGAAAATTTGTTTAATGGTTCTTGGGTGATAGATTGTGGGGACACACCTCTGTATGAGTCGGGCAGAGTTTTTGCGCCACTCGTTGTAGCAGCTCTATGGCTTCGTCATCTAACTGCATGGCAGCCAACATAGCACTAGGAATGGTAGCGGCTTGAACTTTTAAGGCATCCCCTTTGGCAGTGAGCGATATTTGTACCACCCGTTCGTCTTGCGTGGCACGCTCGCGATGCACAAAGCCTTTGGCTTCAAGTCTTTTAAGTAAAGGGGTCAGGGTGCCGGTATCAAGGTCTAAAAAATCACCCAATGTGCCGACAGTTTGTGGACTTTTTTCCCATAGCACCAGCATGACAAGGTACTGTGGATAGGTCAAATCCAAGGCTTTTAGCAGGGGACGATAGTGGTTAGTGATACTTTTTGACAGTGAATAAATGGGAAAACATAACTGGTTACTCAGTTTGAGGGCATCAAGGCTCATCGTATTTTTTGGGACTCTAGAGATGAAAGGGTCATTGACCACTATAGGAAAAAAGGCATCTTTGTGCAATCATTAACCACAATTAGCGGTCTGTGTGGTCAAGCAGTTAATAGCCGATGAGAGTGCATAATGTGACAAAGATAGCGGGTTAAATAATGGTCATTTGTTTTTAAATTCATAATCTTGCATAATGGGTTTGGTATAGTAAAAATCAAGGTGGGGATATGCTAATTGAGCCTTGGCACTGGCTAATTTTGGGGTTAGTGCTGATTATTCTTGAACTATTCTTGACCAGTTTTGTGAGTTTATCGATTGGTGTGGCGGCGATTGTGGTAGCCGCTTTGTCATGGCTATTACCATTTAGCTGGTTTTTTTGGCTGATGGTATGGCTGATGCTGTCGGTGATTTTTACTATCATTGGCTTTAAATTTATCAAGCCGTATATGCAAAATCGTACCACAGCGGGATTGGGTTCGGGGGTTATCATCGGGGAAACAGGCATGATTATTCAAAGTCCGCAAGCAGATAAACTGGGCAAGATTCGTTTTAGTGTGCCAATTTTTGGGGCGGATGAATGGGTGTGTCGTAGCTATCAGAGCGCGCCGCTGGCAGTTGGCGATAGAGCCATTGTCGTGGATGTCATTGGAAATGAGTTGCTTGTAGAATCCACCAAGCATCAATAAGCATTAATAAGCATCAATAAAGGACTTGTCATGGAAGCGTTGAGCGGTATTGGTATTTTTTTGGTCGCCTTTGTGCTATTTACCCTGTATAAAGGGGTAAAAATCGTACCACAAGGGTTTAAATGGATTGTACAGCGTTTGGGAAAATACCATCAAACCTTAGAGCCTGGGTTGAATTTTATCATTCCTTATGTTGATAACGTGGCATATAAAGTAACCACCAAAGACATAGTGCTAGATATTCCATCGCAAGAGGTAATCACCCGTGATAACGTCGTGATTATCGCCAATGCGGTGGCGTATATCAATATCGTGCATCCAGAGCGCGCCGTATATGGTATTGAGAATTATGAGCAGGGCATTCGTAATTTGGTACAAACCTCACTGCGTTCTATCATTGGTGATATGGATTTTGACAGTGCGTTATCATCGCGTGACCAAATCAAAGCCGCGCTAAAAATGTCAATTTCTGATGATATTGCCGATTGGGGGATTACCCTAAAAACCGTGGAAATCCAAGATATTAGCCCATCACCCACCATGCAAATGGCGATGGAAGAACAGGCAGCTGCGGAGCGTCAACGCCGTGCTACGGTGACCAAAGCAGATGGTCAGCGCCAAGCGGCGATTGCAGAAGCTGATGGACGTCTTGAGGCTTCACGGCGTGATGCCGAAGCGCAAGTGGTGCTGGCGCGAGGCAGTGAGCAATCAATTCGCTTGATTAGTGAAGCCGTAGGCGAGCGCGAGATTCCGCTGCTATATCTACTAGGTGAGCAGTACATCAAAGCCATGACTGATATGTCAAAATCACCCAATGCCAAAACCGTGGTACTGCCTGCTGATATCTTAAATACGGTGCGCGGTATGATGGGGGAAGTGGGCGATAAAATCCACCGTCCTTGATATTTGGCGTGACTCACCTGCTAATTAAACCGCTAACTTAAAACGCTGACTGAAACCGCATCACCTTGCGGTTTTTTATTCGCCAAAATTGGGTAATCATAAAATTTTAGGATATACAATATGCGTGAAATGAAAAATTTACTATTGGTATTACATACCCCATCAAATAATACCCAGCGATTAGCAGAAGTTGCAAAATCCGCCACACAGCTAGCGGATATTGATAACGTCACTGTGATTGTTAAAACACCGTTACAAACCCAAGTGGAAGATGTATTAAAAGCGGATGCCATTATCATTGGCACAACCGAAAATTTCGGTTATATGGCGGGGCTGACCAAGGATTTTTTTGAGCGAATTTATTACCCCGTGCTTGAGCAAAAGCAAGGACTGCCTGTGGCGTGTTATATCCGTGCTGGGCTCGACGGTACAGGTAGCAATCGCGCGGTAGAGAGTATCGTCACAGGGTTGCGTTGGCGCTGGATACAACCGCCTTTAGTATTAAAAGGTGAATGGTCAAGTGTATTTGATGAGCAAGTCGCTGAGCTCACCATGGCAGTGTGTGCGGGTTTATCATTGAATATTTTATAACCGCTTTAGCATGATTTCCGAGTAAATTACTCAAGTTTTTTTCCGCGTGATTAGCAAATTTGTTATAATATCAACAATTTCACATTGTATGACACGCTGTAAGGATAGTTATGACCCGTAAGCCTGAACTTTTATGCCCTGCTGGCACTTTTCGTAATATGCAATATGCGTTTGCCTATGGCGCAGATGCCGTCTATGCGGGACAAGCACGCTATAGCTTGCGGGTGCGCAATAATGATTTTGATGAGGAAAATCTTGCCAAAGGGATTGCCTACGCCCATTCACTGGGCAAGCAATTTTATGTCGTGGTCAATATCCAAGCGCATAATGCCAAGCTTAAAACCTTTATCGAAGACATCCGCCCCGTGATTGAAATGAAACCCGATGCGCTGATTATGTCAGATGCTGGGATGATTATGATGGTGCGTGAAGCCTTTCCAGAGCAGGTAATTCACCTATCGGTGCAGGCGAATGCGGTGAACTGGGCAACGGTCAAGTTTTGGAAACAAATGGGCGTCAGCCGCGTGATTTTGAGTCGTGAGTTGTCACTCAAAGAAATCGAGCAAATCATCGCTGAAGTGCCCGATATGGAAATTGAGGTATTTGTCCATGGGGCACTTTGTATGGCCTATTCGGGTCGTTGTTTGCTTTCTGGCTATATGAATAAACGCGATGCCAACCAAGGCACTTGTACCAATGCCTGTCGTTGGTCATACAACACCTATAAAGCAGAAGAAAACGAAACGGGCGATATCGTGCCTACACAATCTACTACCCAACCTATCAATAGCCCCGAAGTTTTTGTGCCTACTCAAGCCACACAAGAAGATGCCATTCAAACTATCAATCTAAATGGTGATGTGGTGATGGGCGATGACTATGTACAGCAGCCATCGGATGAAGTGGTACTGATTGAAGAACAAGGTCGCCCAGGCGAATTGATGGCGATGTTTGAAGATGAACATGGCACTTATATTATGAATTCTAAAGACTTACGTGCCGTTGAGCTAGTGCCTGAGCTGACCCATATGGGGGTGCACTCACTCAAAATCGAAGGCCGTACCAAGTCGCATTATTATGTGGCGCGCACCGCGCAAGTGTACCGCCAAGCGATTGATGATGCCGCTGCTGGTAAGCCATTTGATACTGGCTTAATCACCGCACTCGATGGGCTCGCCAATCGCGGCTATACCGAAGGTTTTTTACGTCGCCACGTGCATAGTGATTACCAAAACTATGAATATGGGTCATCAAAAACTGATCATCAGCAGTTTGTTGCCGAGATTAGTGACATTACCCCAACGCGCTTAACCTTAATAATTAAGAACAAATTGATGGTGGGTGATACCATCGAAATCATGACACCACAGGGTAATTTGAGCTACCCACTCAAAGAAATGTGGAATAAACAAGGTGAGCCGATTGATGGCGCTTTAGGCTCTGGCTGGGTGTGTCAAATCGCCAATCCGTTTAAAGAGATGCAAGATGATGTGTTGCAATTTGCGCTAATCATGAAAAGCGTCAGTGAGCCAATTTTTACCTAAGGTGGTCTTGTTGTCGCGGTATCAGGCATTAGGTTAAGGAATTTTTGTGGTTCACTCATACGAGCAAAATAAATCAGAGACCATTTCAACGATTGTTGAAGCGGTGAATGTTGAAGCGTTGCAGGATGCCCTAGCACTTCGCCGTAATGTGTTTATCCAAGGATATTTATCACAAGATTTTAAAGCCATTGAGACGACTTTGGCGGACAATTTTCGATTTGTTAACGGTAAAGCAATCCACACTCGCGACAGTTGGCATGAGATTTTACATAACTTATGGCAATCTCGAGACTGGCAGTCTCAACCGCTATTGCCTGACCGTGTTCGCTATCACTTTTTCTCACTCACCGAATGTATGATCACTTTGTATTATAGACATGAACCGCTGGCAAATGTTATGCAGGAATTGTGGATGCAAGATGACAATGTATGGCGCCTAAGTGCGGTGTCAATCGTTAATCGCTAAAGGTAAAAACAGACTACAAGACATGGCACTAAAAATCACTTCCGACTGTATCAATTGCGACATTTGTGAGCCCGAATGCCCAAATGAAGCCATTAGCTACGACAATAAAGTACAAAAAACCTACGTCATCAATCCTGACTTGTGCACCGAATGCATCGGGTTCTATGATGAGCCAACCTGCGATAAAGTCTGTCCGATTGACTGCATCATCAAAGACGATGAGCGTCCTGAATCGCCAGAACAGCTACTTGCAAAATATAAGCAAATTTGGCAAAAATAATACTAACAAAAAGTTGCGGTAAATGTTGCCAAAACATTTTACTATAAGTTAATCAATTTTTTTTGAAGTGATTACTGGCATTTTTTATCAAAAACAACATTCAAAGTGACATTTAAATAAAGTGACATTCATGGTTAAAAAAAATAACAAAGCGATTGAGCCTGAAGCACAACAATCGAAGCGCTCAGCACAGCCTCGCAAACAAAAAAATACAGCTAAAAAGCGTCACGTTGTCGCTAAACTCATTGGCGTCGGTGTGACAGCCACAGCGGCAACGGGCGTAACTGCTGTCCTAGGCAGTTATGGCGCATGGCAATATGCCAAGCAGCAATATAAAGCGCGCCGTTTGTATACCCCTGCATTTAGCGGGGTTGTCACCAATCAGCATTTTAAAGGTAAGGTGCACAAGGTCGGTGAGTATTTGACCTTTGTCACCGATGGCGCTACCTATGCGCTCAATGACCCATTACTGCGTATCCAATCACTGTATCAGTCCAACAAAACGCCTACTGACAATCAAGCCAGTCATCAAACCAAGCTTATGGATCGGGTACATTGTGATGACGTCACCATTGTTGCGGAACTCAGTGAAAAAGGACATTATGGCTATTTAGGGCATTTGGACTATCAGTTAACCGTGGTCGACACCGCAGATGATGCCATGAATTTTTAATGGCGTTTTTTTAATAGAGTATTGTAACCACCCAAGTTGAACCATCATCAAAGGAGCTGAAGATGACAACAAAATTTATCCCAAAACCCTATCGTATCGAGCGCAATGACTGCCAAGCCATGCTGATTGATATACAAGAAAAACTTGCGCCCCATATTGCCGAACATCGAAAATTACTCAAGAAAACAGCGATTTTGATTCAAGGTCTACAAGCGCTCAATATTCCCATTATGGTTAATGAGCAATATCCCAAAGGACTTGGGCATACTTTGCCAGAGTTGACGCAGTTACTATCTGAAAAAAATACGCCAGTGTTTGAAAAAACAACCTTTAGCGCCTGTGATACGCCAACTTCTTGGCATCATATCGCCCAGCAAAATCGCAACAATGTGATTTTATTTGGCACAGAAACCCATGTCTGTGTCATGCAGACGGCGTTAGACTTACTCGATAACGGTATGCAGCCCATTATTATCACTGATGCCGTGGGCTCGCGAGACCCGTATGACCGTAAAATTGCGATTCGTCGTATGCGCCGCGCCGGTGCGGTCGTCACCACCACCGAAGCGATTTTATTTGAGCTGTGTCGTAGCTCAGAAGACCCCGCGTTTAAAACGATTTCAGCGCTAGTCAAGTGAACACGACTCAGACCATGCAGGATTAAGAGGTATTTGATGCAACCGCTTATTGATTATCTGTTGGCATTAGATGCCTTAAAATCAGTCAACCGCCGTAACTATACCACCCAACTGTCTAAAGACACGCCACGACGTCTTGAAAATTCAGCCGAGCATTCATGGCATTTGGCGACGGCGTGTTGGGCAGTCGCGCAGCATTTCAAACTGGATGTCAATCATGAAAAACTGCTCAAACTGGCACTGGTTCATGACTTAGGCGAAATTGAGGCGGGTGACACGTTCTTATACGCTGATAAACGCTCGCAGGCGCATGTTAATGAGCGTATCGGCGTTGAAAAACTGGCAGCGATGATTGGCAACCCGGTTTCAGAATTGTTAACGCTGTGGGATGAGCAAGAAACAGGTCATAGTGCTGAAAGCAAACTACTTAAAGTAGTGGATAGGCTATTGCCCTTTATGCTCAATATGGTGACAGATGGCGGTGCGTGGACAGACCATCAGGTCAAACGCTCCCAAGTCGAAGCCGCCCAAGCCTTTATCAGCGAGGATTTTCCTGAGATTCATGACTGGATAACCGAGCAAATTGGCATTGCGGTACAACAGGGTTGGTTGATTGAAGATTAAACATAAAAAAACGTGCCTATGTGGCACGTTTTTTTAACTCGCTATTTTTAAAATCACTAATAGTTAAACAATCTCTGGCGACTGGTTATTATCAATCACTGCCTCATTGACTGTCACGGTTTTGCCGGGTGTCATCGAGGGTAATTCATACATGGTATCGAGCAGCGCATTTTCAACAATTGAGCGTAGACCACGCGCGCCGGTACGACGCTTTAAGGCTTGTTTGGCAATCGCAACTAGCGCATCATCGGTGAACGATAACTTCGCATTTTCCATCTCAAACAAGTATTCGTATTGTTTGACCAGCGCATTTTTTGGCTCGGTTAAGATTTGTACCAATGCTTCTTCATCCAGTTCTTCTAATGTCGCGACCACAGGCAAACGACCAATTAACTCTGGAATCAGACCAAATTTAATCAAATCTTCTGGCTCCACTTGCTTAAACAATTCACCGGTTTTTTTGCCGCTGTCTTTGGCTTTTACCTCAGCGTTAAAACCGATGCCGGTTTTTTCGGTACGCTGTTGAATGACATTGTCGAGACCGGCAAAAGCACCGCCACAAATCACCAAGATATTACTGGTGTCGACTTGAATCATCTCTTGGTTTGGGTGCTTACGACCGCCTTGCGGTGGAATATTGGCAACCGTACCTTCAATCAGTTTCAACAGCGCTTGCTGTACGCCTTCACCCGACACATCACGGGTAATCGAAGGGTTTTCACTTTTACGGCTGATTTTATCAATTTCATCGATATAGATAATGCCTTTTTGCGCCCTCTCGACATCAAACTCTGCCGCTTGTAACAGTTTTTGTACGATGTTTTCCACGTCTTCACCGACATAACCCGCTTCGGTCAAGGTAGTCGCATCGGCGAGCGCAAATGGGACATCAAGTAGGCGGGCAAGGGTCTGCGCCAATAAGGTTTTACCAGAACCCGTTGGACCAATCAGCAAAATATTACTTTTTGATAGCTCAACCATCGCATCATCGGCGCCAAGTGTGGTCAACGCTTTATCTTCACTCAGTTTTTCACTCACCTTTAAGCGTTTATAGTGGTTATAAACCGCTACCGCTAAAGTTTTTTTGGCTTTATCTTGACCGATGACATACTCATCTAAGTGGCTGCGGATTTCTTTGGGCGTTGGCAATTTACGCGCTGCCCAGTTTTCACGCTCATTGGTGTTACTACCGTCGCTGCCCGATGACTTGGATTCGGCGATTAAATCATCGCACAGTTCAATGCACTCATTACAGATATTGGCATCTTGACCTGCAATTAGCTTTTTGACTTCATGTTTGGCTTTACCACAAAACGAGCAGTGTGGCTCAATGTCATTTTTTGACATAAAAAAACGCTCCTAAAATTATGCTTGTGTTAATTGCTTTGTGATTGTGTAACCTATTAAGCAATGCTTGGACGTTTTTCTAATACTTCATCAATCAGACCGTATTCTTTGGCTTCTTGGGCATCTAGCCAATAGTCACGCTCGACATCACGGGCGATTTTCTCAAGTGGCTGTCCGGTGCGTTCTGCCAAGATTTTATTCAAGCGTTCACGGATTTTTAGGATTTCACGCGCATTGATTTCAATATCGGTCGCTTGACCTTGTGCCCCACCTGACGGTTGGTGAATCATCACACGGGCATTGGCTAAGGCATAGCGTTTACCTTTTTCACCCGCTGCCAGTAGGAATGAACCCATGCTATAAGCACCGCCCATACAAATCGTTGACACTTGTGGCTGGATAAAGTTCATGGTGTCAAACACGGCAAGACCTGCGCTCACAGAGCCACCTGGTGAATTGATGTATAAGTTAATGTCTTTTTCTGGATTTTCCGCTTCTAGGAACAACAACTGGGCGACAATTAAATTCGCCATGTGGTCTTCAACTTGACCGGCTAAGAACACCACACGCTCACGCAATAAGCGAGAATAGATGTCAAATGAGCGCTCACCGCGAGCCGATTGCTCGACCACCATAGGTACTAAAGCACTTTGTGGTGACAACACGTCACGGGTTACGGTATTTTGGATTTGACTCGTCGCGAAAGGCGAGTCCAAGAATTTTTCTAACATGTTATTGTCCTTTTTAAATATGCAAAAGCCCTTATCGTTTATAAGGGCAATTGGCATAAAAACAAGTTACTAAGCTGACTAAAAATACATTCTTAAATGCTTAAGCTTAAATGCCTAAGAATGGATTAAGCCAATTATTACATCATCGCTTGTTGTTGGCTAGCTAGTAAGTCTTGGTAAGATACTTCAGTATCAGTCACTTTACCTTGAGACAAGATATGATCGACCACTTGGTCTTCTAACACCACCGCTTCGATGTTGGCACGTTCCTGCGCATTGTTGGTGTAATAGTCGATAACTTCGTTTGGATCTTCGTAGTTTTCTGCCATTTCATTGATATATGTGGTCACACGTTCTTGGTCAACTTCAAGTTTGTTTGACTCAATCAGGCTCGATACAATGATGCCAAGGCGGGCAGCGCGCAGGGCTTGCTCTTCAAATAATTCGTTTGGTAGCATATCTTTGTTAAAAGTTTTAGGATCGGCACCAAATTGCTGGGCAAAACGGTTTAACATCATACTACGTTGGCGATCGATTTCTTGCTCAAGCATTGATGCAGGTACGTCGATTTCATTTTTTTCAAGTAGGGCGTTAAATGCCGCTTCTTTTACTTGGTTACGAGCAGCGCTTTTTACTTCGCGTTCCATGTTTTTACGCACGTCTGCTTTAAGTTTGTCTAAGCCGCCTTCTGTTACCCCAAATGCTTCAAGGAACTCATCGTTTAATTCTGGTAATTGTGATTGCTCAACTGATTTGACGTTGATTTTGAACTGTGCTTGTTTGCCTTGTAGGTTTTCAGCTTGGTAATCTTCTGGGAACGTCACGTCGATGGTTTTTTCTTCGCCTGCTTTCATGCCTTTGATACCATCTTCAAAGCCTGGAATCATACGACCACTGCCTAATACTAGGCTAAAGTCTTGTGCGCTACCGCCTTCAAATTTTTCACCGTCGATTGAACCTTCAAAGTCAAACTTGACTTGGTCGCCTTCGGCTGCGGCATCGTCTTTGGCAACGTAAGTTTGGCGTTGTTTTTGTAGGTTTTCAATCATAGTATCAACATCTGCGTCGCCCACGTTGGCAACTTGACGCTCAACTTCGATGTCTAATAACCCTTGAACTTCTACTTCTGGGAATACTTCAACCGTTGCTTGATAAACCAAAAAGTCGTTTTCAAGTTTCACGTCATCAATGTTTGGCATACCCACAGCGCGGATGTTTTCTTGACGAATCGCATCAAATACGGTATCGCGAATCACATCATTGATCACTTCTTGTTGGATACCTGCGCCATATTGGGCGCGAATGTGCGATACAGGCACTTTACCTTTACGGAAACCGTCGATTTTAGCGGTTTTTGCCACTTGGTTGATGCGTTTTTCCACACGACCTTGAATCGTTGACACAGGTACTTTAACCGTGATTTGGGTTTCAAGGTTTGATTTTTTGTTGGTAGTTACTTCTAAGTTAGTAACTGTTGAATCTGACACATTTGAATTTGACATAACAAAACCTTCCATAAAATATCAAAAAAGAGCAGCGCGAGTGCCACTCATAACGGTAAATAGCGATAAGTTATCAGGCTTTTAAGGGGATTGAAAAAAGCCTATAAAATACGCAATCCAAAATCTGTTGGTTAACGCATGCTAAAAGGCAAAAATTAACCGAAAGTGGTATAGTATAAATTAATCATCTAGTAAAGTAAAAAAATTGTTGCTGTAAAATCTCTGTATCCACTATCTTAGCAGTCACACCTTGTCTATCTGCAAGTGATAGGCGAGAGTTGAACATCTTTACTTTATCAATTGCATTAGCAGTTGCTGCATCGCTTGCCCGCGATGACTGATGCGGTTTTTATCGGTCTTTTGCATCTCGGCAGCGCTTTTTTGTACGCTTGGTACCCAAAATAGCGGGTCATAACCAAAACCAAGCTCACCTTGCGGGGCGGGCAAGATTTCACCTTGCCAAATCCCTTGTGCAATGATGGGTAGCGGGTCATCGGCATGACGCACGAGTGCCAACACGCAAACAAACTGCCCGATAATCGGCTCATTCGTATGTCTGTGCGGTTCAAGCAGTCGTAATAATTTTTGGTTATTGGCTAAGTCTTTATGCTCGCTAAAGTTGGCTTCATCTTGGGCAAAACGCGCAGAATAAATCCCTGGTTGACCGCCTAGTATGGGTACACATAAACCCGAATCATCGGCAATCGCAGGCAGTCCGCTAATACGGCTGGCATGGCGGGCTTTAATCAGCGCGTTCTCAATAAAACTAAGTCCATCTTCGACCGCATCCTCGATGCCCAATTGCCCTTGCGGGGTGACTGTTATCTCAAGATTGGCTTGTTCAAATAATTGCTTGAATTCCGCGAGTTTGCCTTGGTTATTACTGGCAAGGACTAACTGGCGGGTAGGAAATAGTTGATTGGGGATAGAAACTGACATACAGACCCACTGTGTGTATTTTGCATAAAAAACTTAACCTTATCATAGCATAGTTGACAGTGGCTCGCGCTGCAAATACTCACGTTGCAAAAGCCTTATACCAAACCACTACAGTTTTTTTTGAGTAATTTGCTATCATCACATAGCAAGTAACGGGTTAAAAATCAGCTTATTAGCATGCACTCATTGATTTTTACCCCACAAGATAATAAATCCCCACTATAGAAACGGTTAAATTTTGCCAATTTTTATGGCAAAATAACCCATGTGTTATGAGGATATTATCGAGGCTAATGATAGCAAGGTTAATAAACAAAGCTAACGATCGTAAAATTGGTGAGTGGTTTTAACCCTTGATAAAGCTTGATAAAACATAGATAAATAACATAAACTAAATAACATAAACCCAGCCAACTTGCCATTTTGGATATGGTTTTGATATATGCGCTTTTAATACAAAGCTTTTATCTATCACAAAAATGGCATGTGGTTACTTTTATCATAAAGTCATCACAACAATAGCGAAGGAAAAAGGAAAACAACATGTCACAAATTACATTACCAGATTTACCATATGCCAAAAATGCGCTTGAGCCACATATCAGTGCAGAAACCCTAGAATTCCACCATGACAAACACCATGCAGCGTATGTCAACAAACTAAATGAGCTACTACCAGGTTCAGGTCTTGAAGGTAAAGAGCTAGATGAAATCATCAAAGCCACCGCAGGTGATAGTAGCAAAGCGACCATCTTTAACCAAGCGGCACAAGTTTGGAACCATACTTTTTACTGGAACTGCCTAACTGCCAATGGTGGCGGTGAGCCAACAGGCGATTTAAAAGCCAAAATCGAAGAAGCGTTTGGTTCGTATGCAAAATTCCGTGAAGAATTCAAAAACGCGGCTGTAAGCCAATTTGGTTCAGGTTGGGCATGGTTAGTGGCTGACAGTGTTGGTGGTCAATTATCAATCATTAAGACTGCAAACGCAGATACCCCATTAGCCCATAACCAAGTTGCGGTATTGACGTGTGACGTGTGGGAACATGCCTATTACATCGACTATCGTAATCGTCGTCCAGACTACGTTGACACTTTCCTAGACAAACTGGTCAACTGGGATTACGCAAACGCCAAATACAAAGGTCAAGAAGCTGGCGTAGAAAAATAATCGCCTATTTTTTCTTCTTTAAGCCCTTTAATTTTTTTAAAAAAGCCGAATCAATTTCGGCTTTTTTTATTATTTTTTTTTATTAATAGGCACTAAAAGTAAACGTTATTAATTCTATAGCAAGCCTTTCGTTGTTTGCCACATTGGTAATATCTGACCTATCGCAAGCAAACGGGTAAGTTAAAATTTACGCTTAAACCCACCCATCAATCTACTCATCAGCGAAATGCATTGTTTAAATAAAAAACATAGACAAAAAAAGGCGAGTATTCAATGACTCGCCTAATTTAATCGCGCATTCGTGGTAATGATAAAGCTGTGTTAAGAAACTTGCACAGGAATCACGTTGGCAGTGTCTTTAACGATATTACCTTCATCAAGGTAAACCAAGCGTGGATGATGGTTATCGGCTTCTTTCTCATCCATTTGCGCATAAGCAGCGATAATGACTACATCACCCAAATCCGCCATGTGCGCGGCTGCGCCGTTGAGCGAAATCATTTTTGAGCCTGCTTCTGCACGAATCGCATAGGTGCGAAAGCGTTTACCGTTGTTGACATTGTAAATGTCGATTGATTCGTTCTCACGGATGCCCGCCAAGTCGAGTAACTCGCTATCAATGCCACATGAACCTTCGTAGTGAAGCTCACAATGGGTCACACGTGCGCGGTGAAGTTTGGCTTTTAATAGGGTTAATAACATGATCGTTCCTTACCTTGTCAGGTTAACGCGATGCGCGTCATTGTGGTAAAAGTGAGCAGGCTAGTCATGAGAGGCTATTAACCAACTCGATAAAAGTTAAACATGATTGAAATATCAGGTGAGAAATTCATCCATCTTGCAATCAATATATGGAAGGAAAATAAAAGTTCAAGGATAGACCCTAAGATTTATCAATCTTGTCCTTTGGTTTACGTTAGGCATGGGGTAGTTTAAAACTATTGATGGCTTGCTGGGCTTTGGCTAAGTCACCTGTCACCATATCGGGCAGGGTACGCATGGCAGCATCTAGCATACTGTCAAATGCGATTTGCTCATCAGCGGTCGGTTTGCCAAGCACATAACCCGATACTTTGGACTTATGTCCTGGATGACCAATCCCCAAACGTAAACGGTGAAAATCTGCACCGATATGCGGCACGATATCACGCAGTCCATTATGACCGCCATGACCTCCGCCTGTTTTTAAGCGCATACGACCCACATCAAGGTCAAGCTCATCATGAACAATCAGCAGTTCGTCATTGTGGATGCCATAAAAATTTACCATCGGCACCACTGCTTCCCCTGATTTATTCATAAAAGTATGCGGTAACAATAAGCGTATATCCATGCCATACACTACGCCACGCCCAACCATACCATGAAATTTTTTATCCAACGTCATGGTGATGTTAAATGTCTCGCTCATACGCTCCACAAACCAAAAGCCAGCATTATGCCGTGTTTGGGCATACTGCTGACCTGGGTTGCCAAGTCCGACAATCAGTTTCAGTTTTGACACGCTGATTATTCCAACTTAAGCGGCAAATGACAAATGATTATTCATCATCAGATTTTGGCGCATCATGGGTGTCATCTTGTGCTTGAAGCTTACGTGCTTCTTCGTCACCTTCAGGATCACGAGTACCAGCAGCTTCTTCATTTGCTTCTGGCTCGATTGGCTCTTCAACTTCCACCGTTGGCGCTTGCATAGTAGCCACGGTACGGTTAAACGGTTCAGTCACTTCTAGCTCACGAATGGCAACGCCTTCAGGCAACTGGATATCTAACAAGTGAATCGAATCGCCTATGTTCATGCCAGAGACATCGACTGTCAAGTATTCTGGGATTTTTGAAGGAATGGCAGTGATTTCAAGTTCCGTAGCATTCGATACAAAGATACCGCCTGCTTTATGACCTGGTGCATCTTCAGCGCCTACATAGTGTACAGGAACAGTGATGTGCATCGCTTGACCACGGACGATACGTTGGAAGTCAGCGTGCATTGGGGTGTTTTTGGCTGGATGACGTTGTAGTGCTTTAATCACCACTTCTTCCGTACCTTGACCTTCTACGTTGATGGTCAAAATGTGAGAGAAGAAACTTTCTGTTTCCAGTGATTTAATCAACTCATTGTAACGGATGGCAATAGAGGCTGGCTCTTTGTCCGCACCGTACACGATTGCTGGTACTAGGTTTTGTTTACGAAGGCGGCGGCTCGCACCTTTACCTTGTAACTCGTCGCCACGTACGACAGCGTTTAATTCAAAAGTTTGGTTACTCATGGGAGTTTCCTTGGGTTAGGCTAGTCATGGGTGCCTGGTCAGTATGACTTGGCTTTTTGCCTCTACTTACAAAGCTCTGCTTATAAAGATTGGCAAGTGACTAGCGAGTGAAAAAAAGCATAAATTTGCGACCAATTTATGCGTTATGCGCCATTTTTTAAAAAATGGCAAAACTTTAACAATTATTTTTCAAATAGCAAGTTAACAATAGCAACATGCGCATAACCAATACGCCCGCATCTTACATGCTGGCTAACCTTGCTTAAAATCACCTACATAATGTCAAACATCGCACTCAATGATTCTTCATTGTTGATACGACGTAGCGCTTCAGCCAGCATAGGGGCAATGGTCACTTGGCGAATTTTGCCCGTGTTTTTTGCCGCATCTGACAGTGGGATAGTATCGGTTACGACAAGCTCATCAAGCACTGACGCGGCAATTGTTTGGATGGCTTTACCTGACAATACCGGGTGGGTGATATAACCCACCACCCGGCGCGCGCCACGGTCTTTTAATGCGGCAGCGGCTTTGCACAGGGTACCTGCGGTATCCACCATATCATCAATAATCACGCAATCGCGGTCTTTAACATCACCGATGATATGCATCACTTCTGATTCGTTGGCTTTGGCGCGGCGTTTGTCGATAATTGCCATGTCGGCATCGCCTAACTGTTTTGCCATTGCACGGGCACGCACCACACCGCCCACGTCAGGGGATACCACCATCAAGTTATCGTATTTTTGCTCACGCAAATCTTTAAATAAAACCGGCGTACCGTAAATATTGTCTACAGGGATATCAAAGAAACCTTGAATCTGGTCTGAGTGCAAATCCACGGTAACGACACGGTCAATGCTCACAATATTGAGCATATCAGCGACCACTTTTGCTGAGATAGGGACACGCGCTGAGCGAGGACGACGGTCTTGACGCGCATAACCAAAGTAGGGCATTACTGCCGTAATACGACCTGCACTGGCACGGCGCAAGGCATCTGCCATTACCATGATTTCCATCAAATTGTCATTGGTCGGTGAGCAAGTTGATTGTAGGATAAACACATCTTTACCACGTACATTTTCTTGGATTTCAACCGCGACTTCACCATCCGAAAAACGCGTCACATCGGCACGTCCTAGCGGAATATGTAAGTGATTGGTGACATTTTTTGCCAATTCTGGATGGGCATTTCCGGTAAAAATTGCCAAATAAGGCATATACAAGTCCTATTTTTCTAGACCAACGACGGTTTCATCAAACAAAAAAACTCATCAACTAACTTTTACAATTAGGATGAGAAAAACGTCATTACGTCAACTACTAAAAATGGGTTAGTAAAGAAAATGGCAGGGGTAGCTGGACTCGAACCAACGAATGCCAGGATCAAAACCTGGTGCCTTACCAACTTGGCGATACCCCTGTGACGGTGCGAACTATACCGATTTTAGGCGATTTTGTCAATGTAAAATGTCTTGCACAGCGCAGATTTTATGACAAAATTTTTACTACGTGATGCACAACAAAATCTGTACATCTTTGAATATGGCAGGGGTAGCTGGACTCGAACCAACGGATGCCAGGATCAAAACCTGGTGCCTTACCAACTTGGCGATACCCCTATATTGGAAGCGATATTTTAACCAAAAAACGTAAAATTGCAAGCTTTTTTTGGGCATAAACACCAAAATTTTTGCAATTGTTGATTTATCAAAATTTTGTTACAGCGTATGCACCCAATACGCCTGAAAAGGTGAGGATTGTAGCCAGTGTTTGATGCTATTTTTATCAAAATCGCTAGGTACTGGCAACAACACACAGCTGCCTGAGCCCGTCATGCGCGGTGTGGTGTGGGTGTTGGCGGCAAGCGTCATTAAAACCTGCATGGCAGCGTTGACGTCTGCAGATAACGCACATACCACAGGTTCAAAAACATTGGTAAAGCCATCGGTTAGCTCATTGGTAAAGGCATGGCAATGGCTTTGCAAATAGTCATGAGAAAGGCTTGCACAGTCCCGTTTTAGCAGCGGGTGGGCGAAAAGTTCAGCCGTGCTGATATGGGCATCGGGTTTTAACAATAAAAATTGCTGCGCAGGCAATTTAATCGGCGTTAAAATCTCACCAATGCCTTCAGCAATGGCATCTTTGCCAAAAATAAATATCGGTACATCCGCGCCCAGTTTTGCGCCGATGAGGCGTAGCTGCTCATTGCTCAATCCCAGTTGCCATAAGGTATTGAGCGTCATCAGGGCTGTCGCACAATTAGACGAACCCCCGCCCAAACCTGCCCCCATCGGAATGTGTTTATCGAGGTGAATATCAACAATCGGTAATTGGGCGATTTGCGAGTCACTCAAAATTTGGTGATTTTTGGCAAAGGCTAATAAGGCAATGGCAGCTTTAACAATCAGATTGTCGGCAGGGTTGTCGGTGACGTGCTCGGCATTGGACAGGGTGACGGGCAAGTTGTCGCCAATGGTTTTATCCGTATGACTAAAAGTGAGCGTATCGTACAAATCTATCAGCCGAAATACGGTTTGTAGATTGTGATAGCCGTCAGGGCGTTTACCGGTAATATGTAAAAATAGATTGATTTTGGCAGGGGATTGTTGGGTAAGGGTCGGCATAAATTTTAGTCAAAATAGTAATGAACATTAGGCAGATGGCTTTGAATGACATTTAAAATATTGTTTTGAATAAACGCTTCATCCATGCCGTTATGGAAAATCTCAACATAGTCACTATGCTCGATTCTATCAAATTGAAACAAATAAGAAATTTCTACGTCGTTTTCTTCATTCGGGCGTTGTATAAACTGCCATTCTTGTTGGTCAAAGTCGATATAACTGGCATAAAAGTTTTCAAATTCACATTGGGCAATCTTTTTAAAATCAGTTGTCTGGATAAATAGTGTCATTGCTTTTTCTCAAATTTTAATAGGGTATTTTGCGATAGTTGCCGTTACCCAAAAATTCGATGATATGTTTGTCTCTTAAAATTTGTAATTGCTGGCGAATTTTAGCATGAATATGTTGATTGCTTGGAAATTGTTTGGCAAGTATTGGCGCGTAGGCATAAATATCTTTGAGTGTAAAATTGGGATTAGGCAGCTTTTCAACACATTGCATAATTGCCAACAGCCAACCTTTTTGCTTGGCAGTGGTTTGACGTAAAAATAAATGTTGTTGCCATTGCTCAATGACTGTGTCTTTGGCAACGATATTGCCATTGGTCACTAAAGAAATCTTACCACTTGTAGGTAGTTGGCTGATATCCATTGAGCACATGATGTAGTTGGGTCGAGCCGGCAAGCCTTTGGCACGCGGCATAATAATGTTTGGTGTAAAAAAATGCTTAGGGATAACTATGAGATGCTGTACCGCCAAATCCGTTTTACGATAGCACAAGAAGAAAAAACTGGGATTGTTCTTGGCAGCAATTCGCTCAAGCATCGTATGATACGCACCATCAGCCACTTTATTGCCTATACTTGTGCCTTGCTTGCTTTTTAATTCGTATTCTTCATGGCATTGTGAGCAGAAGAAATCGGCAACAGGTTGATTATTTTGAAATGATTCAATAGCTTCATTGCCGCAACTGGGGCAATAAATATTTTGTTGCAGCCAACTTTCGGTTAGCACTCTTGCCACTTGTGAAGGACTTTGATAATTTGCCGCAAGATTTTTATCCAAGAATAGGTGCATAATTTATTTAAAAAACTTTTAATTTAATTTTAGGAAGTGCTATGCAAAACTCATAGCATTAAGCATTGGCTTTCATCATTTTCGGCTCTTGAATCGGTAGATTGAGCACAGCAGCCAAGGCAGCCAGTGCCATATCGGCATACCACATATACTGATAATTACCAAATTTATCGACCACAATTCCCCCCAAGTAGGCGCCCAAAAACCCACCAACTTGGTGACTAAACAACACCAATCCAAACAAGGTTGCTAAATATTTGACTCCATACAACTTGCCAACGGTTGCCGCAGTCGGGGGTACGGTAGCAAGCCAAGTTAGACCCAAGCTAACCGCAAATATAAAAAAAGTCGTTGCCGTCTTGGGTGCCATCAAGAAAATCGCAATCAAGATAGTACGACTCAAATACATCCAAAACAAAATATATTTGCTGCGAAATTGTCCGACACACCAGCCGACAAACAAACTGCCGACCACATTTGATAAGCCAATCAACGCGAGCGACCAAGAGGCAACATTACTACCGAGACCCGCCAACGTCACTTCCATCGGCAAATGGGTGACCAAAAACGCAATATGAAAACCACAGGTAAAAAAGCCAATATGCAGAAGCCAGTAGTTACGATCGCTAAGCGCGCGTCGGATGGCTTGTGATAGCGTTTCGTGGGCTTGGTTATTGGCAACTATCGGCGAAGCGGCAGGCGCATGTTTACCAACATTTTTACCGTGCGTAAGATAATAGGCCAGCGGCAAACACAGCAAACTTGTCCCTGCCATAAAATACATTGCCCCTGTCCAACCTACCAATGGCAGGGCAATTAACCCTTGTAAAATCGGCGCAAATAAAAATTGTCCAAACGAGCTACCTGCATTAATAATACCCGATGCAGTGCCGCGCATATGGGGTGGGGTTTGATTCGCCACTTGTCCCATCAGCACTGAAAAGCTACCCGCCCCTGTCCCAAATGCGACCAAAACCCCAAGCGTGACCACCAAACCACCGGCACTGACAAAATACGGCACACTAAAACAGCCAATCGCCAGTAGCAATGTACCGAACAATAGTACCCGCCATGCGCCAAACTTATCCGCTAGCGCCCCTGTCACAGGCTGTGACACGCCCCACATCAGCTGTGTCACCGCTAAGGCAAAACTGATTGGCACAATGCCAATATGCGCGCTAGCATCAATCGGTTTGATAAATAACCCAAGCGATAGGCGAATCCCAGACGTAATCAATAAAATAACTGCAGCGGCGGCAACTAACAGCCAAAGCTGATTTTTTGACGGTAAGGTAGGGCTTGACATAGGTCATATCCAAAAAAAGGTAACAAAGACTGGGGTGGCAACTACTTGGCTAACGCGCTAGTAGCTGACGCATGAAACTGTACAAAAAAATCCATGAATGCGCGATTTCATACAATCAATGTGCGCCGAGCAATCTTGATTAATTTAACCCATAAAAACAAAAAACCCTAGTAAATACTAGGGTCTCAGAGATTTTAATGGTTAGGTTAACACTTAACCAAACATTCGTTGTATTAAACTTACTTGCTTTGGAACCAAGAATCCGCACGGCTACGTGCAGTGGCGATGTCTTGTGATGACAAGTTTAATGCCAATTGACCGATTTTGCTTTGCGCGCGGGTGCGTACTTGGTCTGATAGCATACCGTCACGAGCCGCTAGGTCATACCATTTGTAGGCATCGACCAATTTTTTTTCTTTTTCATCTAGCATGGCTAGGGTATAGCTGGCACGGTTATCACCAAGTTTTGCCGCTTTTTCTAACCAATAACGCGCTTGCCCAGCATTGGGCTGTACGCCTTCGCCACGAATATACATCATGGCAAGATTTAATTGTGCAGGTGCAATGTCTTGTTTGGCGGCGGTGGTGTACCACTGGATGGCTTGTTGGAAGTTTTGCTGAATGCCGAGACCTTTTTGGTAGCGTTTGGCTAGGAAGAATTGGGCTTGTTGATTGCCAGTTTTAGCTTGGCTAAGTAATGCCATCGGTTCCATGCTGTCATAGCGTGAGCCATTGAGTGGAATATTGGCAACCAATTCAGCGCTTGCAACGCCAGATAAGCCTAAAAATGCAGTTAATAAGGTGACTTTCAATAATTTCATAACCAACTCCGAGTATCAAGCTGCAATCATCGCAAGCTTGCCTAGGTTTAGATAAAATAAAGGTAATAAATAGGTAAACGAATTAACAGAAAATCTTAAATTTCACAATGATTTAGCTATTCGTTATGTTTTAATAGGATAACGCAATCTTTTGATTGTTTTAGGTTAACACTGTTTGCTTTGCGTTTCAAATATTTAAGTGAAGATGTAAACAGTTGTTACAATATTTCACAGGGGAAACAAACCCTTACGACAACGGGTGTCGTGTAGGGCTTTACTTTTGGAAAATATTGTTAGATTAGACGGTAATTTATCCGCTTACCAAATCTTTATAAGCATAGAATTAGCGATAAAACAGCTTATTTTTTGGTAATACGATAATTAATTTTTGGTAACCCGATAGATTGCCACATCGGCAAGTAAGTTGGGGTTTTTACGGATAATTTGTGCAAGTAGCCAAGGGTAGGGCTTTTCACTTTCTTGTACCGCAAAACGATTGATGATACGGATGTCATTGTCATCACACAGTTTTTCAAAGTCTTTAAAGGTACACAAGTGAATATTGGGTGTGTTGTACCAAGCAAACGGCAGGGCTTCAGACATTGGCATCATGCCTTTGATACCCAAGTGAATACGGTTTTGCCAATGTGCAAAATTAGGGAAAGTGACAATCACTTCTTTGCCAACACGTACCATATCGAGGAGGAGTTGGTCGGGCTCTTTGACCGCTTGTAGGGCGCGCGCCATCACCACCGTGTCAAAGCTTGCGTCGGCAAACCGCGCTAAGCCATCATTTAAATCTTGCTCAATGACGTTGACGCCTTTGGTGATACAGTCATTGATTTTAGTTTGGTCGATTTCGATACCATAGCCAAACACGCCCAATTTGTTTTGCAAATGCGCGAGTAAATCACCGTTACCACAGCCTAAATCCAAGACTTTGGCATTGGGTTTAATCCAGCGTTCGGCAAGTTGATGGTCGATTTTCATTCAATTCTCGTTAAATCCAAAG
>JABAHL010000020.1:0-36982 GCA_019353055.1 Faucicola osloensis | reverse complement strand
TCTACAAGATTGTCCATGTAAGAAGTCCTGGTTAAAGGTGTTTGTGGTGAACTTACTTTAGCATGTTGGACTTCTTTTTTTTATCCTTTCTTATGTCGAATTCAGGTTAATAAAAAACCCCTTACATTGTGTAAGGGGTTTTTGTTTGTCAAATATTAATAGACCAATTATTAGTTGCTAGCTGAGAATGAGCAATAAGGCAGCATTGTAGAACTGACCAAAGTACCAAATGGACTGAGGAGATTCGGTCTGATACCTTTGTTATCTTCGGTAATCACATCATCATCTAACACAGGTAGGTTAATATCACGTTCTTGAGAGAACTCACTACCATCAACTTTCGTCGTTACTCGAACCGTCGCTGTCAACCACTGGGCATATTCTTTACCATAGCGGATGCTAAAGTCTAGCTTGCCTGTGGCATCGGTTTTGACAGTTTGGGTGCTAAGAATTTGCGTACCGTTCGGTGCTAACACCGTGATTGGATTTAATGGTGTGAGTAAACCATCGCCATTGTAATCTTCGGCAATAGCAAAATCTATCTTACCATTGTTATTTAAATCTTCTCCAGCATCGAGCTGACCGTTGCCATTTAAATCTTCACTTCTATCTAAAGTAGCATTACCATTAAAGTCTTCTGAAAGACAGCTGAAAAATCCATTGATTGTACTACCACCCATAAAGGATTGTCTTATCCATTTTGCAGGTTGTTCTGGAATAGCATCCTTACCAACTGTGGTAATGGCGCCTGTCGTTGGATCTTTAACTTCAGGAATAGCAGCCACACCTGGTACTTTAGCGATAAATTTCCATAATCCTACCCCATACGTTTTTGGCACAATCGAGATGGATACTTCTTGATTCACTGCAGGTTGCCCAATGCTATTATTAATAAAGATGGATCCCGCGCGGATATAATAGATATTATCTGCAGTAGGTGCTACTTTATCGGCAAAGGCAAAGCCAATCCATGCAGAGAAGTTTTGCACGGTAAAGCTGACATCTTGTGGTTGGTAAGTTGGTGTTGTAGAAATTGGTAAAAGTTGGTTATTTAACTTAACGTACTGAACGCGAGACTGTACTTTTACGCCATTTACTGGTGTTGGTGTAGCACCTGCAAAATAGCTTATGATTGCATTACCTGCCTCATCTGTAACTGCTGTGCCAGTGGATAGCTTGCCACTTGAAGCATCTTGAAGTAGTGTAAAGTCAACGATGGCATTTTTGACAGGCGCATCTTTGTTATCTCGAACTGTGGCAATAATTTTGGTTTCGCCATTGGTACTGACAGTGGTATTGATAACTTGAGTTAATACTTTAGCTACCTTATCAGTGATAAAGGTGATATTTTTCTCCAGTTGTTTAGTGCCATTATACTCAACAGTTAGTGTAGCCACACCTGGAGAAATTGAGCTTAAGTTGTTAAATATTGCCTTACCACCTTGAGCAGTTGTTGAAACACGGCTTTCATTATTTGAGCCAAGTGTACCTTTATTGGTAGTTAAATAAATGGTTGTATCATTAGCGACGGTATTAGGTAGGTCAATGGTGATGGTGGCTGGTGTGTCAACTTTTACCTCATCACCTACAATACCATTTTGTTTGACGGTTAGGCTTAGATTGGTTTCGGATACTTTCGTCAATGAGCCTAAATTATAGGGTTGAGAGACAAGATTTGGATTATTAGCATCGATGATTCTAGCTTGTAAATTGAAATTAGTTGTAGCAGTTGGTAGTTGTGAACCGTTTAAGGTAAAAGTAAATTTACCATTGGCATCAGTGTTTACTATCGGAACAGTCAACGCCGCACCGTCTTTTAATAGCTGAATCGATTGATTGGCGATAGGGATACCATTACCATCGACAGCCACACCAGATACAGTGATAGTATCAGTCAGGCTATCAGTAATCACCGATTTTGAGATAAAACCATCTTTGATAGACGTACCCGTTACAGTGAAATCAATGGTTTGCTCAGTTTGTTGATACACACCATCATTCACAATGACACGTACTTTTGCGCTGTGGTCAAGTTTTGAAACCAGCCCAATATCACTTTGCACCAAATCTACTTGTACATAACCGTTGGCATCTGTGACAAGACTAGATGATTTGTCAAAAGTAATCCCTTTATCAAGACCTTCAGCAATTTGTATTTGAACAGGAATGCCCGCTTTAATACCACCTTTAGTATCTGTTACTTTGATGCCTAAAGTGGCAGTATCAGTGGCTGTTCTAAGCGTTGTTTTTGATGGGCTAACAAATAGCTTGTAGGCTTCAGTATTGGCATTGCTAGTAGCACCACGTACCGTAGTTGTACCTACTGATGTGCCAGACTGGGCGTAGATAACTACACCGTTTTGCAAGGCTGTTTTTTGAGCATCTGTTAGTGATTTAACTTCAAGTTCAATGGTTGCTTCACCATTGGCGTTGGTATTGACAACCGCACCTGTGTTATTGACTAGACCAGAATCTGTTGGGATTTTAAAGCTGACTTGCGCATTTGGCACGACAGCGCCGTTTTTATCTATTGCCAGCGCTGTGACTTTGACTTTTGAGCCAACAGCCAATTGAATTGCTGAATCACTGGTTAATAGCAATGTGTTGACGCTATTGGCCGTAATCGCTTCTTGGGTTCTTAAGGTGACCGTTGAGCTAGTGATAGCACCGGCAGTTGCCTTAAATGATAGACCACTGGTTTGTAGATAATATTTTTGGTCTGGGGTGAGCGCACCGACTTTTAAGGTTAATACCGCTTCACCATTGGCATTGGTGGTTGCCTGAAGTGGGGTGGTATTAGTTATACCTGTTGCAGCTGCCGCATCCAATAGCGTAAAGTCGACAGGCATGTTCGCTAGGCTGAAATTTTTGGCATCACGCACTTGGGCAGTCACGTTGATTGTATCACCATTATTGGTAGTTAGCGTATTAACATCTGTAACCAAATTGACTTCAGCAATGTCATTCACTGTCGGTTGTGAGGCGGTTTTGGTGAGAGGTACATTCAATGTTTGTGTTACATTACCGTTAGATACGGCTGTTACCATATAGCCACTTGCAATCAATTTTTCCGCTTTGGTTGGGTCTATCACACGTAAACGGATATAAGCCGTACCCTTAGGGATAATTACCGCTCGCTCGCCAATCATCGGCTCTACAGGTGCAGCGACTTCACTGGTCAATACTGTCGAAGGCGATAAGCTCACGATGCCAGTGGTTGTCGGGTCTGGTAGGTTGAATGTAACAGGCGCATTGGTAACAGCACCGTTTTGGGCATCAACTGTGTGAGCCATCACAATGAACTCATTGCCTTGGCTCAATACGACTGGCGTATTTGGGAAATTCTCTAAGACCACTTTATCAATGCTCACTTCATTGACAGCTTTGGCTTTTAGTGTGATTTCACCTGTGGCGCCACTTGGGGCAGTGACTTTAACTTTTAGACCATTTTGTAGATAGGCTTTTTGACTAGCGGTTAATAAGTTTTTGACTTCTAAATCGATACTGGCTTCGCCTTTCTCGTCCGTTTTCACGGTTGTACCCGTGATATTAAAGATATTAGTCAATGCTGGATCTGGAATGCTAAATGTCAAATCACTTGCAGCGACGCCGCCAAAGTTACCATTCAACGCAGAAGCAGTCACATGGACTTTAGAGCCTGCCATCATCAAGATATCATCTCTATCAGCGGTGACAGCAATAGAGGTAACCACGCTATCAATCCCTGCATCTCTAGCAGTGAGTTTCATCGGGTTGATTTTGGTGCCATTTGGTACTGTCGCGTTGACTATTAAACCATTGGTAAGTAGATAAGTACGCTGGGCAGCGGATAAAGCGTCAATACGTAGCTTGATAACGGCTTTACCTTGAGCATCGGTAGTAACCGTTGACCCTGATAAGTTAGCAATACCCGTTTGTTCCAATCCTGGCAATGAGAAAGTGACAGGTACTTTGCTTAATGGTCCCTGATTGGCATCTGCTACTGTCGCAGTAACATCAAAGGTGATACCCACGGTCAAATCAAAAATATTACTAGGTAAACTACTACTTAATGCACCTTGTTTGACCAACGCAATATTAGCTTCGACTGGCACAGATGAAGGATCGATGCCTTTTAGGGTGGTATTGCCTGTAACGTCAGCTGGTGTCGTGTTCATGGTATTCTTAGACACCGCTTGGATGCTGATACCGTTTTGAATCAAGTAGTCTTTGGCAGCTGTCGATTTGACTTCTAGCTCAATCGTGGCTTCACCACTGGCATTGGTGGTGATATTTGAGGTATCAGAAACTGCATACACACCCGATACGGATGGGTTAGTTAGCAGATTGAATTCAACAGGTGCGCCGCCAATACCAGTATTATTACCATTGAGTACTGACGCAGTCACAGTGAAACGTTCGCCAATTTTGATATTAAATGGGTTAACGGGTGATGTTAATTTGACCGATTTGACATCAAGGCGTTTGACACTGGTATCCACGCCTTTTAATGTTAAGGCAGGTGCAGCTTTACCGTTAGATGTGGCATTGATGGTAAAACCGTTAAGCAAGGCTTGTTTTTGCGCATCGGTGAGTGACTGTGCTTGCAGCGTAATAGTCGCTTGACCCTGGGCATTTGTAGTGATAGTTGAAGGTGATAAACTCACCACACCATATTGAGTGACACTTGGTAAATTAAAAGTCACAGGCACATTCGCAAGTGCGCCATTTTGTCCATCTAAGGCTGTTGCTGTGATAGTAAACTGCGTACCAGTAGTTAAGGCAATAGCAGAAACATTAGAGGCTAATGTCAACTTACTGACTAATGCCTCGTTGACTTGTTTACCTATTACAGTCGCTTGACCGATAGCACCATTAGCTGAAACTGCTTCAATCTTAATACCACTAAGTAGGGCCGCTTTTTGAGCCGCTGTTAACGTAGACTTGATTTCAAGCTCAATCACAGCTTCGCCTTTAGCATCGGTTTTAACCGTTGAGCCAGTTATATTGTAAAGACCAGTGGTCGCTGGGTCAGGAAGACTAAAGGTTAGATTGGTATTGGCAATACCACCAAAGTTTTTATCAAGTGCAACAGCGGTGACTTTCACCTTACTACCTGCTGCCATTAAGATACTATCACTATCAGTTGTCATAGATACAGATTTAACTAGTGTATCCACACTCGTGACTTGCTTAGCAGTCAATTTAAGTGGATTGATCTTAGTGCCATTTGGTACTGTCGCATTGACTACTAAGCCATTCGCCAATAAATAGTTGCGTTGGTCAGACGTTAACGAAGCGATTTCCAAATTAATGGTTGCTTTGCCTTGTGCATCGGTAGTAACCGTTGATCCCGATAGATTGGCGACACCTGTTTGCTCAAGTCCAGGTAAGCTAAAGGTGACAGGAACACCACTTAAAGCACCCTGTGTAGCATCGGCAATGTTTGCAGTCACTGAGAAGCTATTACCCACTGTTAAATCAAAGGTATTGCTTGGAGTAGTGCTAGATAATGTCGCTTGAGCCACTTTCGTAGTATTAGCACTAACCGTTGGGTCAACCCCAAATACTTTAATCGATCCTGACACATCTACCGGTGTGGTACCCATAGTGTTTTTAGCGATCGCAGTGATACTTATGCCTTGGCTTAATAAGCGTGCTTTCGCCGCTTCGGATTTAACTTCTAACTCAATGGTCGCTTCACCGCTAGCATTAGTGATGATGTTAGAGGTGTCAGAGACTGCATACACACCCGTAACGCTTGGGTCTTCGAGTTTAAACTGAACAGGTGCACCACCAATACCTGTGTTATTACCATTGAGCACTGATGCAGTCACGGTAAAGCGCTCACCGGTTTTAACATTGAACTTACTGATTGGACTGGTAACTTTTACCGCTTTAATATCGAAACGTTGAATTGATGTATCCACGCCTTTTAATGTTAAGGCAGGTGCAGCTTTACCGTTGGATGTGGCATTGATGGTAAAACCGTTAAGCAAGGCTTGCTTCTGCGCATCTGTAAGCGATTTCACCTCTAAAGTAATAACCGCTTCACCCTTATCATCTGTTAATACCGTAGAAGCGGATAAACTGGCTACACCTGTATCTGCAAAGCTTGGCAGAGTAAACGTGACAGGCGTGTTTTTAACTACACCTTTTTGGTCGTCCAATACAGTAGCGACCACTTTAACTTGACTACCAATGGTTAAAGGAATATTTGAGCCTGTTAGATTAACTGTGCTTACCGATACTTCATTGGCCGCTTTGGCAGAAAGATTAATAACACCTTGTCGACCATTTTGTGCGGCTACAGTTACATTTAAACCATTTAAAAGTGCCGCTTTCTGAGCATCAGTCAAGGTTGTTTTAACTTCAAGGTCAATAATGGCTTCGCCTTTGTCATCAGTAGTAACGCTAGAGCCGCTTAAATTAAAGACACCTGTTAATGCTGGATTTGGAATATTGACGGTTAGGTTTTGGCCTTTAATCCCACCGAAATTCTTGTCAAGTGCAACAGCGGTGACACGTACACGACTACCTGCCGCCATAATAATATTGTTGGAATCAGCCGTAACTGAAATTGAATCAATTGTATTATCGGGCGTCGTAACGTTTTTAGCAGAGAGCTGTAGCGGTGAAATTACTGTACCATTAGACACTGTGGCTTTAACTGTCAAGCCATTGGTAAGTAAATAGTTACGTTGGTCTGCAGACAATGATTTAATTTCAAGATTAATGATTGCTTCACCATTGGCATTGGTGACGATGGTAGAACCTGACAGATTAGCGATACCTGTTTTATTTAAATCAGGTAAGGTGAAACTAACAGGTACGCCATCTAATTTGCCATTGTTAGCATCTGCGATGGATGCGGTGATTGACAGCTTATTACCTACCGTCAGATCAAATGGGTTCACGCTAGATACTAATAAAGCTTTACTGACTTTAGCAATATTGGCACTTAACGTTGGATCGGTGCCAAGAATAGTTTTCTTGCCGCTGACATCAGTAGGTGGATTATTTAACGTGTTTTTAGCAATCGCAGTGATAGTTACGCCATCAGTTAACAGTAATTGCTTAGCGGCTTCTGACTTAACTTCAAGCTCAATAGTCGCCTCACCATTTACGTTAGTAATAACATTGGTCGTATCAGAGACAGCGTAAACACCAGTCAAACTAGGATTATCAATAGTAAACTCAACAGGAGCGCCACCTATACCTGTATTGTTAGCACCTAATACAGATGCAGTAACCGTAAATCGTTCTCCTGTTTTGATATTAAATTTACTAATAGGGCTTGATAAATTGACTGCTTTTACATCAAAGCGCTTGATAGTCTCCATGCCTGTTAAAGTAAGCGCAGGTGCCACTTTACCATTGGCAGTGGCATTAATGGTAAAGCCTTTTAATAAGTTAGCTCTTTGGATATCAGTCAGCGACTGAACTTGCAATGTAATAATAGCCTGACCCTTGTCATCGGTAATAATGGTTGATGGTGACAAACTTGTCACACCATAATCCGCTAAAGATGGTAGGTTAAAAGTTACTGGTGAGTTGGCAATGGTACCGTTTTGTGCATCGCTCACATTAGCAGTAACTGTGAACTGGCTACCGACAGACAGAGGAATATTGGTGACATTGGAAGTTAAGTTAACATTTGAAACTACAACATCATTGACTGCTTTTGCCGATAATTTGATTTGACCAGTTTTGCCATTGGCGGCAGTGATATCAACTACCAAACCATTAGCCAGTGCCTGTTTTTGTGCAGCAGTTAAGGCAGATTTGATTTGTAGGTTAAAAATTGCTTCGCCTTTTGAGTCAGTGGTAATCGTTGAGCCTGTAATATTGTACACGCCCGTAGTTGATGGGTCTGGAATTTTAACCGTTAGAGTTTGATTCGCCAAGCCACCAAAATTTTTGTCCAGTGCAATGGCAGTGACTTTTACAGTGCTACCCGCTGTCATCAAAATATTATCGCTATCTGCTACGACTGAAACACTTTCAACCGTAACAGGAAGGGTGGAAGATTGTTTCGCTGATAATTTTATAGGTGTAACACTAGTACCATTAGTAACTGATGCATTAATAGTTAAACCATTACTCATTAAGTAGTTACGTTGAGTTGCATTAAGAGAGGTAAGGGATAAATTAATAGTGGCCTTGCCTTGGGCATCAGTGGTGACTGTTGAGCCCGACAGATTGGCAATACCCGTTTGATCTAGTCCAGGCAAGGTAAATGTCACTGGTACATTAGCTAACGCACCTTGAGATGCATCTAACACATTGGCAGTCACGGTAAATGTATTACCGACTGCTAAATCAAACTCGTTGTTAGTAAGATTAGAAGAAAGACCGACTTTTGAAACCTTAGTAATATTTTCATTAAATGCGGGGTCTTTACCCAAGATATTTAATTTATTTGTTACATCAACAGGGGTAGTGCCAGTCGTATTTTTTGCAGTGGCTGTGATATTAATGCCCTGTGACAATAGTTTGGCTTTAGCAGCTTCAGATTTTACTTCTAGTTCAATGGTCGCCTCGCCACTGGCATTTGTTACGACATTAGAGGTATCAGAGACCGCATAAACACCTGTCGTACTTGGGTCATCAAGTTTAAATTGGACAGGTACACCACCTAGACCAGTGTTTGAACTATTTAACACTGAAGCAGTAACCGTGAATTTTTCACCAACTTGTACATTAAAATTGGGCTTAGGTGTCGTTAGATTGACCTTTTGTACATCTAGCTTAGTCGTCGTACTACCTTGCTCGACTCCCTTTAAATTAATAGTATTAGATGCAACACTACCTGTTCTCGCAGTTGAGTTAATAGTTAATCCAGTATTTAACAGATAACTTATTTGTTCATTTGACAAGGATTTGAGCTCTAACTCTAAATTTGCTTCACCTCTGTCATTGGTTAACACACTTAAATTACTATTAGCAAAAATACCACTAAGGACTGAATTTCCAATATTAAAATCGATGGTCGTGTTCGGAATGATATTATTGTCTTTATCCACTGCTAATGCCGTAACATTAACTTTCGTACCTTTTACTAACGTGATATTTTGGCTGTCGCTAATTAATAGTAAATTACTGACAGTGACGGTAGGCGTTGGGGTCGTGGTATTAACATCTGTGCCTTTGAGGGTTTTACTTGTTGACACTGTACCGACTGTAGTAGTCACAACCAAACCATTTTGTTTTAAATAGTTTTTTTGATCATTGGTCAAAGACTTAATATCAAGTTTGATAACCGCTTTACCCGTGTCATCAGTGACTAAATTTCGACTAATCCCACTAAACACGCCTGTTATGCTTGGGTCTGTAATCTGAACGCTTACCGGTACACTAGCAACACCGATATTGTTACTGTTTAAAGCGTAGACAGTTAACTCTACACTATCGCCAACATTCATATAAAAATCAGAACTGGTACTGACTAATTGAACTTTCTTCACACTGGCAAGATTGGTCGTAGTGGTCGAATCTGTACCGGTGCTTGGGTTGGTGACACTGACCGTACCTGTTTTCACAGGCGGCGGCAATGTATCATTACCGCCACCACCGCCACAACCAGCGAGGGCAAGTGCGGTTGTCAATGCAGAGAGTTGAAAGGACTTGATTAGGTTGGTAGAGATAGCCATAAAGTTATCCTAAAGTGAGTAAGGCTGCTAAATAAATCGAGAGAGATAAAAAGAATCAGAAAAAATTACTAATTTTTCGATGAGCAGAAAATGTTACGTGATTGATGCTAAAATATAATTTTTGATGTTGTCTACTTTACTAAGTTTGCACAAAAGTTACAACAAATTCTAATCATAATTTGATGAATTTAATCGAATTGAAATTATAAATTATCAACAAGATTTCTAAATTTAACGCTATTTTTTTAGAGGGCGTATAAAGAAGTTGCCCTGCATCTACGATATTGCTAAAAACTCACTAACCACCCCAATGCCAAAAAATGTAAATTAAGTGACAAAATATGCTGTCAAAAAATCCTTCAACGCCTTGTAATATTATTGACCATATATCGTTATATCATTTTTGGGCAAACATTCTGTCGCCATTGCTACCGCTAGTCGCAGATGAGTCACACGTATCAATTTGTTATCTAAAAAAAGTCATGCCTGAGCTATTAAAAGTCGTGCTTTATCAGTTATCGGCAAAAATTCAGCAAAATCCGTCGTTAATCCATCAAACTTTGCCACAGGTAACAGATAAAAATAGTTTTACCCCCGAATTTTTCACTGCTTTAGTTACAAAAAAATTGACTGAAAGCGGCATCAACTTCGTAACCCTAAAACAACTGTCTAAAAATAGCCCATCGATTTTTGAGCAGTGGTTTGATGATGAAACCCAAAAAACGATGATTGCCGGCGTGTTACTGGAAAAAACTCATCTGCCCTTAGATAAGCTATTAACTATTTGGCAGACTATCACTGCATTGGCGGTGATAAATTTGGCAGATACGATAAGCTCACTACAAAACACCATAGACTCAGCGCAGATTACTGAGTGGCTTGTGATGCAGCCGGTTTTTTTTATGTCACTAGAAGATACAGGGCTGATGAATGCAGTGGGTTTTAGGCGCGTTGTCAGTTTTCAAGCAATGCAGCAACAGCAATTGAAATGGTCACAAATTCAAAATGTTACTGATTTGCCTGTCTATCAACAGCATATTATTCAGCAAATGACTATTTATAAAGCGTCCAATTTTTTTAACATTGCGCCAATGACCATCCCGCAGGCTCACTTCAATCAACATGCGATTTCAAAAGCCAATCGCCAAATAAATAAAGCGGTGACGTCAAACGCACAAACAGCCCTTTTAGCCAGCAATATTTTTGCCAAACCGCAAGTTCGCAAACCTGCTCATTGGATAGATAAGTTACAAAAAAATTGGATTGCGACCGCCACTGTATTATCTGTCGCCGTTCTTGGCGGGGTAGGCGCGTTGGTGAGCGTCAAAGATAAGCCTGCCGCCACCCAACCCTCAGCAAAAATGTCAGTGGCACACCCGGTTTATCACGATGTGGCGATAGTAAAAGTCGCCTCGACACCGAGTACAGTGACCAATGAGATGACTACAGCTGAGCATCACAAGAAACACGATAAATCTAAGTCATTGGATGAAAATCCTTCGGTACAGTCTGAAAAAGCGAGAGCTATGAAAAAATCTGATAAACAAGAGGAAAGCAAAAAAGCGGAAAGCAAAAAAGACCGCAAAAAAAATACCAATAACGATGCCAAAGCCGATGGTAAGAAGGAGGCTAAACAAGACCAAAAGAAAAAAGCTAGCTCATCTAAAGTCGACAGTGGACAATCTGAAAAAACTTCTAGTACCACCAAAAAATCTACGACTAAGGACAAAGCGGTAAAAGAAAAATCGCCAAAAGAAAAAGACAAGTCACCATCATCAACAACCGCCACTGACAAAAAATCCGCTAGAAAGCCTGACAAAAAGGCAAATAACACGACGAATAATAAGGCAGATGACAAAGCGAATAAAAAAGTGGATAACAAGGTGGATAATAAGGTAAACAATGAGGCGAATAATAAACCTAGCAATAAATCCAAAACCCATTAACACCGTTATAACGACGACATAAAATGACGTATTATTTGTCAATGTATGGGCCTTGCGAATATTTTCATGTCGTTTTTTGCCTAAAACTGCTATGATGCACAAGTTTTTCAACGCTTCAATTATCGGTTTTTGACGTTGTTTTTTTTAGGCACTCTCAAAACTGTTCGAGGAAATCATGAGCGCAGCGACTGCATCTATCAATACTTTTACTATTACTGCACCTGATGACTGGCATATTCATTTACGGGATGGGCAGGCGCTTGCTACGACGGTGCCACATGCTGCTGCCAATTTTCGCCGCGCCATTTGTATGCCAAATTTGGTGCCACCCGTCAAAACAGCCGCTGATGCTATCGCTTATCGTGAGCGTATTTTGGCGCAAGTGCCCAACGACAGTATCTCCCAGCAGTTTGAGCCATTGATGACGCTTTATTTAACCGAGTCACTGACGGCAGAAGATATCGAAGCCGCCGTCGATTCAGGGGTAGTAAAAGCAGTCAAGTTATATCCTGCAGGTGCGACCACCAATTCTGCGGATGGGGTGAGCCATATCAATCATTGCACCGATGTATTTGCCAAGATGGAAGCGTTAGGTTTGCCGCTGTTGGTACATGGTGAAGTGACGCACCATCATATTGATATTTTTGACCGTGAAAAACGCTTTATTGATGAAGTGATGGTCAATCTCATTGATAAATTTCCAAAACTAAAAATCGTCTTTGAGCACATTACCACTAGTGATGCCGCTGACTTTGTGTTGTCACAGGGCAAAAATGTCGCAGCGACGATTACCCCGCAGCATTTACTGTTTAATCGTAATCACCTGCTGGTGGGCGGCATTAAACCACATTTTTATTGCTTGCCTATTTTAAAACGCCAAAGTCACCAAAAAGTATTACTTGATGTGGCAACCAGTGGTAATCCCAAATTCTTTATTGGTACCGACTCTGCGCCCCATGCGACGCATACCAAAGAAAATGCTTGCGGTTGTGCAGGCTGTTACAGCGCATCGATTGCGCTGCCTTTGTATGCCCAAGCCTTTGAAAGCGTGGGAAAACTTGATAAGTTAGAAGGCTTTACCAGTATTCACGGGGCAAAATTTTATGGCTTACCTATCAATAGTGATAAAGTGACCTTGGTGCGTGAAGCATGGCAAGTCCCCGAGCATTATCCTTATCTTGACGGTAAAGATTTGACCCCGCTGATGGCTGGGCAAACGCTGGACTGGAAAGTGATGCCATTTAATTTAGCCGTATGATTGTTCACCCTTTATTTTTTCTGTTTTTTTCCGCAAGGTAACGTATGACCGCCACAACTGAACCCATGACTATTGCCAACCGTTTTCGCAATTACTTGCCCGTGGTGGTGGATGTAGAGACAGCAGGGTTCAATCCAAAAACCGATGCCTTGCTTGAGATTGCCTGTATTCCAATTTTGATGGATGATACCGGGCGTTTTTACCCAGGGGAGGCAGTCAATGCCCATATTGAGCCGTTTGAAGGGGCAAACCTTGAAGCGCGTGCCCTGCAATTCACCGGCATCAATCCGCATAGCCCGATGCGAAAAGCGATTGCTGAAGATGAAAAAACCGCCATTCGCCGTATTTTTAAATATTTAAAAACGGTGCGTCAATCGACCCAATGTACCAAATGTATTTTAGTAGGGCACAATGCGCATTTTGACCTGAGCTTTTTAAATGCTTTAATTGAGCGTACCCATAGCAAAAATCAAAGCCAATTTCACCAGTTCTCCGTGTTAGATACCGTCACTTTATCAGCGCTTGCTTTCGGTCAAACGGTACTGGCGAGAGCGTGCAAACTTGCTGGACTAGAATTTGATGGTAATGAAGCGCATTCTGCCTTATATGATACCCAAAAAACGGCTGAATTGTTTTGTTATGTCTTAAACAATTATCCGCTGCTGACGCCAAACTTGGCGAGCGATGAGGCTAATGATGATGAGTATAAGAGTGATGAGCGTCAGGATAGCAATGACGACGGCGTACTAGTGCCATCTGACGACACTACTGATGACTAAATTTTTTGGTAGTGATTTGGATATTTAACCTTGTTTAACATCCAAATCATGGCATTCATCCAAATCTTTAAACTTTAACTGCCACAAATATCAGTATCATGAATATAATCAGCGCCGCAGTCGCAAGCGCCATTTTTTTGCCATAGCTAGTATCTTCGCGTTGGGTTTGCTTGAGTAATGACAGGGTAGCAATACCTTGCGAAATGCGTATGGCGTCAGGGTGACCATGTGCCGCAGCCAGCTCTAACCAATATTTGCCCATCTCGCTATCTTGCTCAACCCCATGTCCTGCATAGTACAATTTACTGAGTAATTTCTGCGCACGATTATCATGCTGCGAGGCTGCTTGTTGCAACAGTAGCAAAGCTTGTTGGGGGTTTTGAGAAATCTTGAGTAAGTGATTGCCTTCAAATAGCCACAGCGCTCGACGCAGCAATGCATCAGCAAGACCATTCTTGGCAAATTCATCAATTATTTGTACGGCTTTTGCCAAATTATCCGCTAAGATAGTGTTTTTGGCTACATTTTCTGCTGCTACATTGTCTTCGAGTACACTGTTTTCTAATACATTGTTTTCTAATAAATTGCCACTTGATTGCGCTGTTTGAATCAGCGCAACCGCTTTTTCATACATTGCTCGGCTTTGCTCAGTCAGACTTGAATCAAGCCATTGAATGGTCTGCAAATCCTGTGCAAGCTCGGCAAAAATCGCATGTTTGTTGACCACTGCCTGTGATTCGGCAATGGATTTGCGCTGATTGAGCAGTCCTTCATGCAGTTTGGGATTGAGTAGGGCGGCTTCAACTTCTGCCTGATAGCGCGCAACTTCCTCTGCTTGGTGCTGCTGTTCTTCATATTGCTTTTGCTGCTCAATTTGTTTGGCTTGGGCTCTTGCTTGCGCAATGACTTGGCGATTTGAGCGTGTTTTTGATGAGATTTTGCGGGTTAGCGATTGAGAAGTAAGGGGATTTTTGAGCTTAGTGGGCGCTGCCGATGACGCCGTTTGTTGAGCCATGTACACAGATTTATCGGTAGCAGGGGTGACATTTTCTGATACTGCTTCATGATCATTGAGCGTATCCATCATATTTGGTGCATCAATCACCGGGGTGATTTGCATCACTGTTTGGCTAAAATCTGGCACCTTAGTAAAGTCAAACCGATAAATTTGCGGCAATACCACGCCGTCATCGGCAGCCATCTCATTGGGATACTTACGATCAAGCAGCGGATTGTCTTCATCGGTGACAAATTGGGAATGAGAGAAGCGAGATGCAATCATGGTGTTGGATAAATGTTGATAGTGATGTCATTATAGATGACAAATAACCGAAAGTAAAAAAGCCAAAATCATAAAAAAACCATAAAAAAGGACAGTGTCACTGTTCTTTTTTATTGTCTTTTTTCACTGTCCCTTTAATGGCAATTTAACGCTGACTTGTGACAGCGCTATTTTACAGTCGTTATCTTGCAGGTGTTATAGTGCAATTATTGTGCAATGGTTACGGGCGTTTTTGATTGTAATTCTTCAAACGTGACACCGTCTGCCAGCTCAACCAGTTTTAGACCGTTATCGGTCACATCCATGATGGCTAAATCAGAGATGATACGATTTACCACTTTTTTGCCTGTCAGGGGTAGCGTACATTCAGCCAATACTTTTGGCTCACCATGTTTGTTGGTATGTTCCATCAATACAATCACGCGTTGAACGCCTGCGACCAAGTCCATCGCGCCGCCCATGCCTTTGACCATCTTGCCAGGAATCATCCAGTTGGCAAGATCGCCATTGTCTGAAACTTCCATCGCCCCTAAGATGGCAAGGTTGACTTTGCCGCCACGAATCATGGCAAATGATTGTGAGCTTGAGAAAAAGCTCGCACCGGTCGCTGTAGTGACGGTTTGTTTACCGGCATTGATTAGATCTGGGTCAACTTTATCGGCTGTTGGGAATTCATCAATCCCAAGCAGCCCATTTTCTGATTGTAGCCAAACGTTGACGCCTTCTGGAATATAGTTTGCCACTAAGGTCGGTAAACCGATACCTAGATTGACATAAAAGCCGTCTTGTAGTTCTTTTGCGGCTCTTTGTGCCATTTGTTCACGAGTCCATGCCATGGTAATCTCCTTATATCCTAGTTTGTCTGTTCTTTGGTCGTCACTTTTTCGATGCGTTTTTCTGGGTTCGCATTGACCACGATACGATGCACATAAATACCCGGCAAATGAATTTGGTCAGGGTCCAGCTCGCCAGTTTCGACCAATTGCTCAACTTCGACAATGGTGACTTTACCTGCAGTGGCGACATCTGGGTTAAAGTTACGCGCCGTTTTATTAAACATCAAGTTGCCTGCTTTATCGGCTTTTTGGGCTTTGACCAGTGCCACGTCAGCGACTAATGAGCGCTCAAGGATATATTGACGACCATCAAATTCACGTTCTTCTTTACCTTCAGCAATTTGGGTGCCTACGCCAGTAGCGGTAAAGAACGCAGGGATGCCCGCACCTCCGGCACGCAATTTTTCTGCCAATGTCCCTTGTGGGGTCAATTCCACTTCCAATTCACCCGATAAAAACTGCCGTTCAAATTCTTTGTTTTCACCGACATACGACGCAATCATTTTTTTGACTTGGCGAGTCTCTAGCAATAATCCCAAACCAAACCCATCGACACCAGCGTTATTGCTGATACAGGTCAAATCTTTAACACCGCTATCTCGCAAGGCTTCAATTAAAGCTTCGGGGATACCACACAGACCAAAACCACCGACCGCAATCGTTTGTCCATCTTTGATGACGCCTTCAAGTGCCGCAGCTGCGCTGTCATATACTTTGCTGGTCATACATTCACTCCTTGTCGCTAACCAATGTTGTTAATATCATTTATCAAAAATAAAAACATTTACCAAAAATAAAAATAACGCTCAAAACTAAAAATTACAAAACGAAACAGATTGTATCATTATAGAATTTATATAACAAATTTTGTCTTAAGTAAATCACATTGCATGAATTTTTGCAAAAAGTAAACCCAGTTTTTCGCAAAAATAGGGCATAAAAAAAGGCATACTAAAGATGCCTTAAATTTATCAATGTTTAACAGTCAATTTTTTATCCATTGTCTAGTCATCATTGGCAGAGCGAGTGATGCGTTTGGCGTTCGAGTTGACCGTTTTGGCTTGTCCGTCAACGGTCGTACCAAATTTACCGCCGTTGTTATTTTTGCTGCCAAAGCCCCCGAACGGATTTTGTCCGCCCATACCGCCAAATGGATTTTGACTGCCAAACGGGTTTTGTCCACCCATGCCGCCAAGACCCCCTAAGCCACCCATTTTTGAGGGATCCATACCGCCCATTTTGCTTGCCATCATTTGCATCAATTTTTCTGGGTTTTTAGTGGCATAGTCTTTGGCAAAGGCTTTGAACTTATTTTGTACCGCGGGTAATAACACAATAAGTGCCGCAATATCACTTAAAATACCTGGCAGGACTAATAAGATACCTGCTACCGCAAAAGCAATTGCTTTCACCACGGAATTTTCATTGGGACGCATGGCAGGGTTAAGCATGGCGGCTTGCGCTTGTCCAGCCATCGGTTTTAGGGTGGCTACGCCTTTTTTAATGAGTGCGGCACCCACAAAGCCGGCCACGACAAACCATAAAAACACCCACCAGCCACTGACAAATTGTGCGATTAGATACCAAACCAGCATCTCAATAATCAACCAGACAATGGCAATCCCAACTATATTTCCCATGAAAATACGATTCCTAAATTGTGAATAAACTATAAAGAACAAACGATGAATCATTAACCAATGCAATAATGATGGGGGTAATGAATAAAACTATCAAATAGTTTTTTGAAATTCAGCAATTTTTTCGTTAAATTTTTGATAAATGCTATAATTTGACTTCGTTTTTAGCTTCGATATTTTTAGTTTCGATGTTTTTAGCAAAATTGTTTTGTGGGTATCTTTTTTTACGAGCATCTTTTATGAGCATCTTTATTGGTATTGACCCAGGCTCACGTCTGACAGGCTATGGCATCATTCGGTTGAGTGGGGATAAACTTGAACATTTGGATGCAGGCACGATTCATGCTTACAGCCAAGGGGAAACCATGCCCGAGCGGCTCAAGCGGATATTTGATGGGGTTAGCCGTATCGTTGAGCATTATCAAAAATACACCAATGAACCCATGACCGCTGCCATCGAGCAAGTATTTATGGCATCGAACCCCGACACCGCGCTCAAGCTTGGGCAGGCGCGGGGTGCAGCGATTGCCGCCATGGTTGCCAAAGATTTGCAAGTAGCTGAATATACCGCACGGCAAATCAAACAAGCGGTATGTGGCTATGGCGCGGCAGACAAAGAGCAGATTCAGCTTATGGTCATGCGTTTGTTGAGCCTTGAGATACAGCCGCAAGCGGATGCGGCAGATGGGTTAGCGTGTGCGATTTGTCATGCCTATCATAGTCAGACACTGAATAAATTGCTCGGCGGTGCAGCGGTAATCGCTGGTCAAAGCGCAGGTGGACGCTCAAAGAAAAAAGGGCGCTGGCGATTGACCGAAGTTGATTTGGGTAATTTAAGTTAAAAGGCAGGTTAAAAGATAAGTTAAAAGTTAGGTTAAAAGGCAGTGAGGTTCGCCAATCTCAAGAAAATTTTTATATCCAACAAGGCTTTTGACGGGTTTAGACTTCTTTGTGAGCACAAAAATCGCTACAATGGCATCTTTTGAAAATTGAACACAAGAAGTACCTCATGAGCCAACTAGCTACTGCAACCTTATTGATTAAATGCCAAGACCGCGCAGGCATTGTGCAAGCTGTATCCGAATTTTTTTATCGTTATGGCGCCAATATTATCAGCCTTGACCAATACTCGACTGAACCCGAAGGTGGTCAATATTTTATGCGCCTTGAAATGGCTATCAATGATTTAGACAATATCATCGACAACATGAAAGGCAGCTTTGAGCATACCGTCGCTCGCATCTATCAAATGGAATGGAAACTATTTGACAATAGTAAACGTAAAAAAGTGGCGATTTTGGTGTCCAAATACGACCATGCGCTACTTGATTTGCTGTGGCGCTGGCAACAAGGGCAACTAGATTGTGAGATTACCTGTGTCGTCAGTAATCACCATGATTTGCGCCAAGCGGTAGAAAATTTTGGCGTGCCATTTCATCAAGTGAGTGTGAGCAAAGACAATAAAGTACAAGCAGAAGCCGAGATTCAAGCGCTGGTAAAAGACTGTGATTTGTTGGTGCTGGCGCGCTATATGCAGATTTTGTCCGCCGAATTTACTTCAGCTTGGCACATGAAAATTATCAATATTCACCACTCATTCTTGCCAGCCTTTGTCGGTGCTGATCCATACCGCCAAGCCTATGAAAAAGGCGTCAAACTGATTGGCGCCACCGCGCATTATGTCACAGCTGACCTTGACCAAGGACCGATTATTGAGCAAGACGTGCACCGTGTCAGCCATCGCCACCATGTGGCAGAATTGCGGGCGATTGGGCAAGATGTCGAGCGTAGCGTGCTGACCCGTGCCGTACGTTGGCATCTACAAAACCGGGTGATTGTCACAGGCAATAAAACAGTGGTATTTAACTAATTTTTCATCCGTTATTTGTTGTCATTGCAGCTTATCTTGTTATTAGGGCGTAGGTTTTACGCCCTTCTCATTATTATAAAAATAACCTACCTGTGGTAGTCCTATGCCGTTATTAAAGTCGCCTGCGACACCATCCCACACTCATTTGACCCACTATAAAACCTTGGGCTTACTGCTCACCTTATACTTGGCACAAGGCTTGCCCGCAGGATTTATCACCCAAGCCTTGCCAGCGATTTTACGTGAATACAAAGTTTCACTGGTTGCCATTGGTTGGTCAGGGCTGATTTTGGTACCTTGGGGGCTTAAATTCCTGTGGGCTACTGTCGTGGACGGCTATTATTCACAAAAAATCGGACGCGCCAAAAGCTGGATTTTGCCGATGCAAGGGCTGTCGATTGTCATACTGATTGCGGTGGCATTTTTTGAACCGCATAATTTAGCACAAACCCGTTCGGTGATGACATTGTACGGGATGTTATTTACCTTAAGTCTTATTGGTGCGACACACGATGTGGCGACGGATGGGCTAGCAACCCGTTTGCTTAAAGCGGCTATGGCGCCCAAAGAACCGCTGACCCATGATATGCCTGCGCCTGATTCGGTGACTCAGACGCCCAATCACCATCATCGCCAAAGCCAAGGCAATGCCGTACAAGTCATCGGCTATCGGCTGGGGCTTATCGTCGGTGGCGGTGTTTTACTGATGCTGTTAGAACAATGGGGCTGGCGCAACAGTTTCCTTGCCATGGCGGCTTTGGTGGCAATGAATACCGTGCCCATTGTGTTTTTTAAAGAGCACGCCCACACCTCGGTTGAGCCCCCCAAAAAACAAGTACAGGCAGCAAAATCTGGCAGTTTTAAGGCACTAAAAACTTACCTTAGCCACCATTATCAGTATTTTTGGTCATCGCGGGAGATGGTAGCTTGGCTAGGGGTGTTACTGACCTTCAAAATTGCTGATGGTATTTCAAGTGGCATGGTCAAACCGATGATGGTCGATGTCGGCATCAACTTGCAGCAAATTGGCTTTTGGGCAACTATTTTGGGCTCGGCTGCCTCAGTCGCTGGGGCAGGGGTCGCCACAATTTTGATGAAACGACTCACTCGCTTTACGTCACTACTATATTTTAATCTTGCCCAAGCGCTGACCACAGGGTTATATGGCTTGGTCGCTTATGGGTTTTATCATCAGTTACTCACGGATTTTTTGTGGCTATACGCAGTCAATGCGCTGGAGCATTTTTGTGCATCGTTGGCGCTGATTGCGATGCTCACGACCATTATGCATTATTCACGCCCTGCCAATGCGGGGAGTGATTTTACCGTGCAGGTTTGTCTATTGACAGTGTTGGGCGGCTCAGCGCATTTTGCCAGCGGCTATATGGCGCATTTTTTGGGCTATCAATGGCATTTTTGGGTGAGTATGTTGATTGGTTTTGTATGTCTTGTACCAATAATTTACTGGTATAAATTACAAAATAATGAGAAATAATTTCATTTTTTATTGATTTTTGATATTTTTGACCATATTATCTATTTATATGATAAATTAGAAAATATAGATAGAACGGAGGGCATATGGCAAAAACATTTTGGCTGAACCAAAAATTTAATATCAATTTACCCATTTGGACGTTATTGTCGCCAACTATTGCCGCTTTAGTGCTTGCGGTGCATTTGATTTGGCATCCCTCGGGTATCATCATGAATACCGTGACGGCGATTTTTTTGATGGGGTCAGTTTTTGCTGCCGTGCATCACGCTGAAGTGATTGCTCACAAAGTAGGTGAGCCTTTTGGTACGTTGGTTTTGGCATTGGCGGTCACTGTGATTGAAGTGGCACTGATTTTGGCACTCATGAGTAGTAGCACACCCACCGATGCCGCGGTGCTTGCCCGTGATACTGTATTTGCAGCAGTGATGCTGATTTGTAACGGGATTATTGGTATTTGCCTGTTAATTGGTGGTATCAAAAATTATGTACAGCGTTATAGTTTGCATGGCAGTAAAGCGGCAATTAGTGTGTTATTGGCGATTGCATTAATCGTATTTATTTTACCCAATTTTACCACCTCTGCCGCAGGCGGTTTTATGATTGGCGCTCAGCTGCTGTTTGTAGCGATTTGCTGTTTGGTTTTGTATGCCGCCTTTATCTTTACCCAAACCATTCGTCACCGTGATTATTTTATTGCCGACGGTGTAGATGATCAGCATCACAGTGATAATGCGCTAACCACGGCGATGAGTGTGGGATTTTTGTTTCTGAGTTTAATAACGGTGGTAGGTCTTGCTAAGATGTTGTCGCCAAGCATGGAAGCGGCGCTGCTCGCGATGGGTATGCCAAAAATCGTGTTAGGGATTATCATTGCTGCCTTGGTACTGTTGCCTGAATCTATTGCTGCGTTAAAAGCTGCCTACCACGACCAGCTGCAAAACAGTTTAAATTTGGGGCTAGGCTCGGCTTTGGCGTCTATTTCGTTGACAATTCCTGTTATCGCGCTTTATTCAATCTTCACAGCAACGCCCGTCATGTTTGGGTTGTCTGCCAAAGAAGGGGTGATGCTGGTCATTACGCTGATGATAACTATCAATACTTTAAGTACCGGGCGTACTACTTTTTTACATGGCATCATTCATTTAGTCATGTTAGCCACTTTTGTGTTTTTCTCCATTATCCCCTGACCCTAAAGGAATAAATGGCATAGAAAATGGGCGTAATAAATGACGTAATAAATAAAAGACTACTTGCAATCAGTAACATTCTTTTACTAAATACTCATGCTCATTAATTTAAGTTTTTGCTAATCTAGAAGGCAACTAGAATAACGCCATAATTAACACGATTATCATTGTAGTGATTTAAGGTCGTTCTAGTCATTTGAGGTGTTGAAATGATTATTTAGGCGTTTCAACAAACTATAAATTAAAAATTGTACATTAAAAAGCATGCATTAAAATATTACAACATAAGGAAAAACAAATGGGACTATTTAGTTTTGCAAAAGACATCGGCGATAAAATCTTTCATCGTAACAAAGACGCTGCGCCAGCATCGACACCTGCATCAAACGTCGCACCAACCGCAGCGCCTGCCGCTTCTACTGAGCCATCTGCACAAGAGATTGCAAACTTATTGATTCAGCGCATCCAACAAAATGCCAACATTGACAATCTATCAGTCAACTATGACGGTAACACTGACAAAGTAACCATTAATGGTTCTGCTGCTAACCAAGCAGAGCGCGAAAAAGCCATTCTAGCGGCAGGTAATGTACAGTATGTTGCACAAGTGGAAGACAATATCACGGTTGCGACGCAAGAGCCAGAATCTCGTATGTACACGGTGAAGTCAGGCGATACGCTGTCAAAAATTTCAAAAGAAGTATATGGCGATACCAACCAATACAACAAAATCTTTGAAGCCAACAAACCATTACTATCTGACCCAAATAAAATCTATCCAGGTCAAGTGCTTCGTATCCCAGCTTAATTTTTACCTTAAGCCTTTTAAAAAACCAGTGACCCCTGTCGCTGGTTTTTTTATAAAAAAATTTGCATATTGACAAATAAAGTTTTATAGTATGTCTCTGATTCATTAGTTTTGATAACATATCAAACTGTGAATGCACTCAAACTTTTATTTCAGCTCTGTTTTGGTATTCTGATGTTAGTACCATCGCCAAAACCGCCACCCTAGCAAAAGGGAAAAAGGAGACACATGATGTCCGTACTTACTCACAACGTAAAACGTCTAAACAACACTGTTGATGTGTCTGCCGTCTGTTTTAACTAATTAAAATTTGGTTTTTAACAGCGTATATCCCATACGCTCTACATTTACCGATTTTGATTTACCAAACCCAAAGCATCACCATCAATAGTAACTGACTGAGAATAAAGCGCATACTGGCTTTTGATTGTGTTTATTGTGATGGTAATAATTTGGGTTTTTTGTTGTCTAAAATTTCCCTATTTTTCCATGTCCCTATTTTTACATGTCACAGAAATCGTCGGATAGCTAAAACGCACCTTGCGGTAACAAAACTTTTTCAGAGCAATTAATTTTTCAAACGCATTTATGTGCATCAGTCTTGTTTGCCAGTCGTGTCAAACGATTGGACGACGTTTTATTGTTTAAATTTACTTATCAAAGTTATTCCAAAAAATTTTAATTATCACTTATTAGTCTAAATTTGCTACGCTAAAAATTTTAAGGGTAAGTGAATTTAGCATTAAAACAGAAAAAATATATGAGTATTCAATTAGTATTAAATAAATCTGCGCAACATGGCGTACCTGTCAAAATATTTACCAAAGATATTGAACAAGAAGCCATCCAGCAGTTACGTAATCTTGCCCAGCTTGAATTTGTCCATCACCACATTGCGGTGATGCCTGATGTGCACGTGGGCAAGGGTGCGACTGTGGGTAGTGTAATTCCGACTAAAGATGCGATTATCCCTGCGGCGGTGGGTGTGGATATCGGCTGCGGCATGAATGCGGTGCGACTGTCGCTCAAAGCCCACCAATTGCCCGATAATCTAGCTAAAATCCGTACAGCGATTGAAGCCAAAGTCCCTGTTGGTTTTAACCATCACCAAGCTATCACGGTGAAAATGACTACGCTTGATCCGCTTGCCAAACGCTTAAAGCGCATCACCGATAAGCACAAGGGGCTGCTCAAAATGCTGCGCAACTTTGAGCGAACTTGGGCAAAACAGCTCGGTACGCTGGGCGGTGGTAATCATTTTATTGAGCTGTGTATCGATGAAAATCAGGATGTCTGGGTGATGCTGCATTCGGGCAGTCGCGGCATTGGCAACTGTATTGGCGAGTATTTTATTACCCTTGCCAAAAAGGAACAGCAAAGCCGCTTTGGGCAGGTGCCTGACCGTGATTTGGCGTATTTCGCCCAAGGCTCCAATAGTTTTGACGATTATCTTGAGGCGGTGCAGTGGGGGCAGGATTATGCCCTTGAAAATCGCCGTGAAATGATGCGTCTGATTATCAATGTGCTACAGCGTGAACTGCCGCATTTTACGCTGACCAAAGAGGCGATTAATTGCCATCACAACTATGTCAGCCAAGAACACCACTATGGCGAGGATGTGTATGTGACTCGCAAAGGGGCGATTTCTGCATATGAGGGCGAGCTTGGCATTATCCCAGGTTCAATGGGGGCAAAATCCTATATCGTTAAAGGCAAAGGCAATAGCGAGGCGTTGTGTTCGTGTTCACATGGGGCAGGGCGACGCATGAGCCGTGGCAAAGCGATTCGGCATTTTAACCTTGATGACTTAAGAGCACAGACGGCGGGCGTGGAGTGCCGCAAAGACAAGGGCGTGATGGATGAAATTCCAGAGGCGTATAAAGATATTGATGCGGTGATGGCAAATCAGTCGGAGCTTGTCGAAGTCGTGCATACGCTTAAACAAGTAATGTGTATTAAAGGATAAACCATGAAAAACCAAAAAAAATTAATCAAATTGGGCGAGCAACTGGAGAAAAATCCGTCAATCGCTCAATCCAATTTGGCTGTTAAACCCCGTAATTACTTGGCGTTAAATCCGCTTTTGCAAAAAGGCGGACTGCATGAAAAAGATGATGTCGAAATCGCCCGTAAGAAACAACGCAGGCAGACCAAGCAGGATTTGCGAAAACAAGTTTGGCGACAAGAATCGTAATAACCAAACACCCCAAATTTTGGGGTGTTTAGTTGACGCCTATACAATATAAACTTATTCAAATACCACGTCTGCGCCATCGGCTATCGTGCCATACAGACTTAGCGCATCCCAATTGGTCAAACGTACACAACCGTGTGATTTTTGTGCGCTGATCAACTCAGGCTCAGGCGAGCCATGAATGCCATAGCCGCGTTTTGATAACCCAATCCAAGCGCGCCCCACAGGATTGTTAGGTCCTGGTGGCAGCCACTTTTCTTTGGAAGAAAAATCAGTATTATAAGTGGGGTTTAATACCCGATTTTTAACTTTTAAGGTGCCAGACGGTGAGGGGGTGTAATTAGAGCCGACTGTTGTCGGGTAGCTTGCAACAAGCTCACCACTAGCAGCATAGGCGTATAGAATGTTTTTCTTTTTATCGCTTACAACCTTAGTCACTTCCGTCATATTGGGCTGATAAGGATTGTAGACGGTGATAACGTTACCCGCTTTGAGTGGTGTGGTGGGGTTCAATCGACTTACCAGTTTTTGGCTCATATGGAATTTTTCAGCTACCGCTTCACGCGCTGATTTGTATTGCATGTCTTTGGGCGCTTTGGTAATCACCAAATCATCGCGCGTTAGCTGATAATTGATAAAAATCGGCTGCTTATTTAACGTCTCGTTGCTGGTTAACGCTGACCAAGTGGCTTCATCCATCGTGGTGGTTACGGGCAGATTGTACTTTTGCTGAAAAATCTGCATCGCTTTGATGGTGTTTTTATTCATTATCCCTGTCAGCGCACCTACACTATGCCCATGCCAGTTAAGCAGTGCTTGGGTCTTAAATACTAGCAGTTCATCAGGCTTAATGAACACTTGTTTTGATGGTAACGCGTCTTTGTTAGCCGCGGATGACGGATTGTCATTAGCCGATTGTTTGAGTGCAGAGTAGTCAATAGTTGATTGAAAACCTGGCGTAGATTGGGTCGCTGAAGCAGATGCGGTTGATGCGGCTTGTGACGCGACTACCGCAGAGGCAGGCATGGCTTTTAATTCAATAGCGCCTGTGGGTGACCAACTCACTTGGTTGACTTGCTGGGCAACCATCGGTAAATTATCAGTGGTGTAGGCAATCTCTGGCAAGGCTTGTTTTAGTCGTTGCTGCACCAAGCTTGTGCCAATAAACTGTTGACTGACATTGGCTTTTAGCGTTGGGGCAGGCGAAGAGGCAGTAATACTTGCGGTTGTGCCGGCTGCAGTATTTGCTGTGGTACTTGCTGTCGCAACTGTGGGTACATCTATCGCTTGATTGGGTGACTGTTGACAGGCGGATAAACTGATAGCAAGCACGATGCTTGTAAAGCAAGGTAAGATTTTATGATAAGAAGACATAGTCATTGAATTTTAAGAAAAATTTAGCAAGGGAGGATGGAGGGTCATCGAGGTTTTAGAGAAACGATAATGGCATACTATAACAAAACTCGGTTGAAGATAAGCAGGATTTTACAAATTTTTCAAAAAAATGTTGGCAAAAATGCCATAAAAAAAGGCAGGTTAGAATAGCTAACACTACCTTTAATGCAGGGTGAAAATTAGGATAATCAAAGATTATAAGTTAGCGATGACCGCATCACCCATGTCTGAGCAAGAAACCAGCGTGGTGCCTTGTTCAAAGATATCGCCTGTGCGTAACCCTTGCTGTAATACTTTTTGCACTGCTTGCTCAACCTGCGTGGCACGGGCTTCATCATTGAGGCTATAACGTAACAGCATCGCCAATGACAAAATGGTTGCCAATGGGTTGGCTTTATTTTGACCGGCGATATCAGGGGCAGAACCATGCGATGGTTCATATAGCCCTTTGCCTGTGTCATTTAAGCTCGCGGATGGTAGCATACCAATAGAGCCAGTCAGCATCGAGGCTTGATCTGACAAAATATCGCCAAAAATATTGCCTGTGGCAATCACATCAAACTGTTTTGGGGCTTTAACCAGCTGCATCGCTGCATTGTCGACATACATGTGAGTCAATTCAACATCTGGGTATTCGGCAGCGACTTCAGTAAAAATCTGCTTCCAAAACTCTGTGGTCTCAAGTACGTTGGCTTTATCAACTGAGCAGAGTTTTTTACCGCGTTTTTGCGCCGCTTCAAAAGCGACTTTGGCAATACGGCGAATTTCTGATTCGCTGTATTTCATGGTGTTGAAGCCTTCTTTCTCGCCGTTTTCAAGTGTGCGAATACCGCGTGGTTCCCCAAAATAAATATCGCCAGTGAGCTCACGGACAATCAAAATATCTAAGCCAGATACCACCTCAGGTTTTAAAGTTGAGGCATTGGCAAGCTCTGGATAAAGAATGGCTGGGCGAAGATTGGCAAATAGATTTAAGTCTTTACGAATCGCCAGTAATCCACGCTCTGGGCGCACTGAGCGTTCAAGGTTGTCATACTGTGGGCCGCCGACAGCACCGAGCAATACCGCATCAGCCTTGCGACACAGATTTTGGGTAGCTTCTGGATAGGGTGAGCCATGCGCATCATACGCTGAGCCACCTAACAGTCCATACTCATAGCGAGCGTCTAACCCTTGCTCGATTAATTTGTCCAATACTTTGACAGCTTGTCCAATGATTTCAGGACCAATACCATCACCTTGTAATACGGCGATTTGTTTTGTCATGTTACTTCCTTCACGTTAATACACAACTTTCTGCTGACAACGCAGCTTTTAAAATTTTGTTAGTTTTTAAAAAATAATTGAATCAGGCGTTATTGAATGACGCTTTTTTGCGTGACGCTTTAAGGCGCATCTATAAAGCAATCTTTATAAATTCATTCGATAAAGCGCCTTGCTGATTGGGTTTTTTACACCATTGATTGGTAAGTTTGGCATTCTCATACAAGTCAATACACAGAGGCGTTGGGGCAGATTGCGCTAGCAAACTATAATCGGTCTTTTGAATTTGGCGGTAGGCTTTGAGCTCATAGCGTTTACCGCTTTCAAAACGATGGATAAAACTAAAACCTTCAACCGTCATCAAGTCCTCATCCAAATAAAAACGGGTGGCAACCATGTGCTGACCACTGGGAAAACTTACCAAGTAATTTGGTATAGTAGACTTGCTCTGCGGCTTACTCATCAAAGGGGTGACGGTCACTGGGCTGGTCTCTTGGCTATGGTTGCCAAGGGTTGCGCTCGGGGTGTGAGTTGATTGATTGATAATTGACAACGTGCCAATACGATTGATTTCACAGGCATAAATACCGGTACATTTTAGTGTGCTTTTGCCTGCAGCAATCGGTTGCGGCGCTGTTACCACTGAGGGTTTGGCGCGTGCGCTTGGCTGCTTTGTCATTGATTGACAGCCAGATAGCGCCACTGCCGAACAAATCGCAATGCCCACAACAGGCAAACACTCAGGGCGAAAAAAGCGCTTCGTAAACATCATGGTCGTTATTCCCTCAAATCAAAAAAAGCAATTAAAAAATTGCAGTAACAGGGTGCCTGCCACAGTTAGATGATGATAACCAAGGCGGATGATGCCATGATTTAAACACAGTCATAGGCACGCTAAAATGTGACTAACATAACCAATATCCCAACCTTTGTCAAAAAATGCCTTTGTCAAATAATGCCTCTTTAGACACGGCTTGTACGCAGGCTGGGATACATGATGGATAAACTATCAATGATAGACTATCAATGATGAAACGCTACTGACATTGTACATTTACCTAAGCAAGCAGCACTTTAAGCCGCGCCTGTGCCAAATACCCAAGGGCGTGATTGTTTGGCGTTCTCTTCATACGCTTTGATGCTATCAGCTTGCTGTAATGTCAGACCAATATCATCTAAACCGTTGAGCAGACAGTGCTTACGAAACTCATCGACGTCAAACGCATAGCTTTTACCTGAGGGGGAAATCACTTGCTGCTTTTCTAAATCCACGGTTAATTGATAGCCATCTTGGGCAAAACATTCGGCAAACAATTCACTGACCGCATCTTCACTTAAAATCACTGGCAACATGCCATTTTTAAAGCAGTTGTTGTAGAAAATATCGGCAAAACTTGGCGCAATCACCGTGCGAAAACCGTATTCTTCGAGTGCCCAAGGGGCATGCTCACGGCTTGAACCACAACCAAAGTTTTTACGCGCAAGCAAAATGTTAGCACCTTGATAGCGGGGCTGATTCAAAATAAAGTCAGGGTTAATGGGGCGTTTGCTATTGTCTTGACCGGGATAGCCCTCGTCCAAATAACGCCATTCATCAAATAAATTGGCACCAAACCCAGTGCGTTTGATAGATTTCAAAAACTGTTTTGGGATGATTTGGTCAGTGTCCACGTTTGAGCGGTCTAGTGGGCAGACAATGCCTTGCTCAAGGGTATATTTTTTCATAGTTCTACCTTAATAATTTCTCACGTCAACAAAATGACCGGCTAATGCGGCGGCAGCTGCCATGGCAGGGCTGACCAAATGGGTGCGTCCGCCATTGCCCTGACGACCTTCAAAGTTACGATTGGAGGTACTGGCGCAATGTTCTTTTGGCTGCAATTTATCCGCGTTCATGGCGAGGCACATCGAGCAGCCTGGCTCCCGCCATTCAAAACCCGCTGCGGTAAAGATTTTATCCAGCCCTTCGCTTTCTGCTTGTTGTTTAACCAACCCAGAACCGGCTACCACAATCGCTTCTTTGACGCTATCTGCGACTCTACGACCTTTGATAACCGCCGCCGCCGCGCGAATATCTTCAATACGTGAGTTGGTACAAGAGCCGATAAACACCCGATCGATTTTGATGTCAGTGACCGGTTGACCCGCGGTCAAACCCATATACTCATAGGCGCGTGTCCAAGCCTCTTTTTGGACGTCATCTTTTGCGGCATCTAGGGTAGGGACGTGTGCGCTGATATCCACTACCATCTCAGGGGAGGTGCCCCAAGATACTTGCGGTGCGATGTCCGCGCCTGCCATCTCAATGACAGTATCAAATACGGCATCAGCATCTGAATGTAGGGTTTGCCAGTAAGCCACGGCTTTATCCCACATTTCACCGGTAGGCGCATAGGGACGACCTTTGACGTATTCAATTGTGGTGTCATCAACGGCTACCATACCAACGCGTGCGCCGGCTTCAATCGCCATATTACACACGGTCATACGTCCTTCCATGCTCATGTCACGGAACACATCGCCTGTAAATTCAATGGCGTAGCCTGTGCCCCCCGCGGTGCCGATTTTTGCAATAATCGCTAGTACTACGTCTTTTGGGGTGACACCTTCACCCAATTTGCCATCGACTTTGATAAGCATATTTTTCATCTTGGTTTGCACAAGACACTGTGTTGCCAATACATGCTCAACTTCACTAGTACCGATGCCGTGGGCAAGACAGCCTAATGCACCATGGGTTGCGGTATGTGAGTCGCCACACACCACGGTCATCCCAGGTAATACCAAACCTTGTTCTGGACCTACCACATGCACAATGCCTTGGCGCACATCATTGATGGTAAATTCAGTGATGTTAAATTTGGCACAGTTTTCATCGAGTGTGGCTACTTGCAAGCGAGAGACGTCATCTTTAATTCCTGCCACCCCTTCTTTACGTTCGCTTGCCACCGTCGGGACATTATGGTCAGGTGTGGCGACGTTTGCTGACAAACGCCAAGGGTCACGATTTGCCAAAGACAAGCCTTCAAATGCTTGTGGGCTCGTGACTTCGTGTAATAAATGACGGTCGATATAGATAAGACTAGAACCGTCGTCTCGTTGATTGACTAAGTGGTCTTGCCAAAGTTTATCATAAAGCGTTTGCGCTGCCATGACACATATCCTATGGTTTTTTTATAAAAGGGCGTAGTAATCGGGTAAACAATAACGCCATTATAACAAAGAAAAATGATAATTTTAATTGATGATTTTTATATTTTATAAAAATTTTAGGAATGTATTGGGCGATTAAATAAATTGTATTTGTCTATACGTTGTCTTATAATCTTATTTAATGTATTTTTTAAAGAATGAAACTTTTATTTATATCAAATGGTAGGGTTTTAGTTTTGGGGGAAAGATGAATACCACAAATTTAAATACTTTTTTAGCAGTTATGCAAACAGGTAGTATTTCGCAAGCGGCTGATAAATTATTTATTACACAGCCTGCAGTAAGTAAGCGTATCAAAAACTTAGAAGACGAATTTGATGTCACCCTTTTTGATACCGTGGGTCGTGGTATTATCCCAACCCAAGCGGCGCATGACTTGATACCCCATGCCAAACGCTGGCTAGATGATTACGACAATCTAAAAATTAATCTTAAAAACCGCCAGCAAACGGTATCAGGCAAACTGATTATCGGTACCAGTCATCATATTGGGTTACATCATCTGCCAGCGGTTCTCAAACAATTTATCCAAAGCTATCCTGCGGTACAACTGGAAGTGCATTTTGTCGATTCCGAGCAAGCGCATAAAGCAGTACTTGATGGCGACTTGTCATTGGCTTTTTTAACGCTACCCCCTGTGTATGATAAACGTCTAAATTATCATATGCTATGGTCAGATCCGCTGCATTTTGTGACCGGCATTTTATCGCCACTAGCGCATAAAATGAACGTGACGCTTGAGCAATTGGCGAATTATCCAGCGATTTTACCCGCCGCCAATACCTTTACCAGCCAAATCACTTTAGCTGAATTTGCCAAATATAACTTAAAACCGTATGCCACGATGAGCACCAACCCGCTAGAGTCGATTCGTATGTTGGTGTCGGTTGGGCTAGGCTGGTCGGTGTTACCACAAACGTTAGTCAATCAAGATTTACAGCCGATTAATATGGATACCCCCGTTGAGTTGCAACGCTATTTGGGTTTGGTTACTAACCCAAATATCACGGTATCTGCAAGTATGGCAGCCTTACTTGATATGTTAGGATTAGAGGTGGATGGTAAACATCGCGATTAATGGATCGATATAAAAAAAAGCCTATCGATGTGATAGACTTTTTTTATGAGACTTACTTTTTCTGATAAGTTAAACGCAGCCCATAAATCCAAGCATCGTTGTTTTGGAAATCACCCACTAAGTCGCCATTGGGGATTTTTGATTTGGCATCGCCAAACATCAAATATTTCACGCCTGCCGACACGGCGACTTCGGGTGTAACATTGTACTTGGTGCCTAGACCTACATTCCAATGACCTTCGACAGGCCCTAAGGTGGTGGTAGGATCACCCGCGCCGCTATCCCAACCCACTGAGCCTGATACCGCCCATTGATTACTTAATTTTTTACCCACGCCTACTTCTGCTGCCCAGCCATCATCTGAGTAATCAATCAAGTTTAAACCATTGGGATATAGGGGTTTAAAATCCGCCCCTGTGGGTTTTTTGGTCGTTGCATTATATAGAGGCGGTTTGATTGAAAAATCGCTCCAAGGTACCCAGCGCAGTTTTGCGGTCAATAGCGTGGTTGGGTTTAGACCTGTTTGAAAGTCAACATTCACGGATTTTGGGGTAGTGATGGTAATGTCATTAGTACCTGAATCGCCAGTTGCAGGCATGTATTCATACGCTACGGTGTCATGATCAATTTCAGAGCGATAAGTCAACGCCGCTTTAAGCGCAATCTCAGGTTTGCTATAGGCTAAACCTGCCATCCAACCATAACCATTCGATTGGGCAAAGATACCATCATAACCTTGAGTAGAATTGTAGGCTGTACCGCGTAAATGCACTTCACCTTCTAATTTTTGTAATACCGGCCCGCCATATACTTGCCAATTATTTTTTTCGCCAAATTTGACCCCCACCAAACCCGTGAAGTTTTTACTATCAACAGAGACGTTGGTACCTTCGTTGGGGTGCTGAGCGATATTGCTAGCTAGATTGTAGACTGCCCCTGCTTGCTGTGCGGTTTTAAGCGCGGTAGCCGCATTATAAGCGAGTGTTTGGTTGGTTGGATCTGCTTTTGCAGCGGCAGCAGCGGTTTTTGCAGCTGTGGCGGCTGCTTGCGCCGCTTGTCCTGCACCATCAACCAGCCGCTGGCTGACTGTACCATTGACGAAGTTATTATTGCCGGTGAACTCAACATCCGCGCCCCATGGCTGGTCAAAAAACACACCCACACTGACTTTATCGTTGACGTCTGCTTTTGCCCCATAATTGATAAAATTATAGTTTAGCGCCATGTTGTTGGTATCGCGACCCTCTTCGTACGTGCTTGGCGAAGGGGTGGTTGCCGCATTGTCTTTGCCAGTAATCGATGGGTCAATGGTGATTCTTTCGATGTAAGCAAAAGTGCCATCTTGCGTAAACCCCCAACTTGGCTGAGTTGAGCGGTCGAGCCCTGCGGATTGGGCAGCGCTAGCAAATGAAATGCTGGCAATAGCGAGTGTTAAGGATTGCAATCTTAATGACATGAAATACTCCCTTTTACATGGATATTGATAAAGTGCGAATTGGAGAGCTTGCTAAAGGTTGCTAAAAGGTATGAAAAACTTAGACAGGATAGTGAGGCCTTCCAATGGACCCACAAAGAATAGTTAAAAACTTACGCCTTGACAACTTATGGCTTACAAAAATGACGCCAATTTCTGACCTGATAAGTCACTAATAGCGTATTTACAGTGACATAAACATAAAAAAACACCGATTAATATAATCGGTGTTTGAGTCAAAGCATGACAAAGTATTAATTTACTCTAGCCAGATTCATTTCCATTTTTTTACCATCATTGTTTTGAACGACTTTAACAGGTAGATAATCAAGTTTTGGGGCTAACCAAAAACTGGTTTGACGGTCTTTATCATCATGCACGCGATCGATACGCACCACGTCAAAAGTGCCCGCTGGCACGGTAATGCGAGTCATGGCAGATTTTTTGAAGGGCACTGCTTCAACTGTATTGCGATCTGCCATGTAATAGTTACCACGGAATTTGCCTGCTTTTAAATCTTCCCGAATTTGAATTTCCAAACTTAAATCATCATAAGCAGGCTGTGGCAAAGCAATGACTTTGTTTTGACCTTTATAATTGGTAACCAGTTGTTTTTTTGCATTATTAAAGTTCAAGGTGGTAGTTCGACCCGTCCCCAAAATTTTGTATTGTGTTAATGCGCTCACCGGTAAGATAGCGCCATTGGCATTGACAAAATTGGCGGTTTGCTTGGCACTGGCTAATTTACCGACACTTGCATTAACGTTATAAAAATACTGATTGCCAGTTTGGGTCAATACACGGCTTGCGGTACCATTGTATTTGCCTTCAATATTAAAATTATAGGTTGCATTAAAAGGGGCAACTGCCGCATTCGCTATAGAAGTGATAGCCATCGCTGACACGAGTGAAGTACTTACTAATAGTTTTTTTACTAAAGAATTTTTCATGTTTCATCCATCAAATAACGTTCATCAGATAAGGTTAAATCTATTTGGTATGCATACAGTAGTATTGATGGCAAGCAAATACAAGCCAGTTAACAAAAGATTGTGATTGTGCAATAAACGACAGTCTTTATGAGGTATTTGGGTGAAGGGGTTAAAAAATTGACAACAAATTGCAAAATTTCGTAATTTTCTGCTTGAACAAATTGGCATACATCCCCACTGTTAGACAGTGAATTGATAACATGTCATAAGCATATGATTATTTATGCAAACAGATAGTTATCATCTTTTTGTGGTCGGCAAAATAGCGGTGGTCTTTTGAGCTAACCTTTGAGCTGATCACAGCTTTCAAAGCTAACTACGGCTTTCAAACAATAATTTAACAGTTAATTTATGGAGTAGATTATGGCAATTCGTCCTTTACATGATCGTATCGTCGTGCGTCGCAGCGAAGAAGAACAAAAAACGGCTGGCGGTTTATTACTAGCAGGCAGTGCCCAAGAAAAACCTTCTCAAGGTGAAGTCATTGCAGTAGGTAATGGTCAAATCCGTGAAAACGGCGATGTACGTGCGCTCGATGTCAAAGTCGGCGACAAAGTACTCTTTGGTCAATACGCCGGCTCAACGGTTAAAGTAGATGGTGAAGAATTATTGATTATGAAAGAAAGTGATGTATTAGGTGTGATTGAAGGTTAATCAGTCACTGTTTTAAACAATCGTTTTTTACCTAGAAGCTAATTTACCCAGTCTTAATCTAACCGGTTAAGTACTTGGTAAAGTAATTGATAGCAACCGTGGTAGCAATTTGAACTACCTTATACAAATAAAAATTTATAATTTGGAGAATTTAACATGGCTAAAGATGTAAAATTTGGTATTGATGCCCGTGCAAAAATGATTGACGGCGTCAACGTATTGGCAAATGCGGTTAAAGTAACATTAGGCCCTAAAGGTCGTAACGTGGTTATCGACAAATCTTTTGGCGCACCCACCATCACTAAAGATGGCGTATCAGTGGCTAAAGAAATCGAACTTGATGACAAATTCGAGAACATGGGCGCACAATTGGTGCGTGAAGTTGCAAGCAAAACCAATGATGTTGCAGGTGACGGTACTACCACTGCGACTGTTTTAGCCCAAGCGATTTTGCAAGAAGGCATGAAATCAGTTGCCGCTGGCATGAATCCAATGGACTTAAAACGTGGTATCGATAAAGGTGTACGTGCCGTTGTTGCACAAATCCATGCGTTTTCAACCCCAGCCAATGACACCAAAGCCATTGCGCAAGTTGGCTCTATCTCTGCTAACTCTGACCAAACTATCGGTGACTTAATTGCTCAGGCGATGGAAAAAGTGGGTAAAGAAGGCGTGATTACGGTTGAAGAAGGTTCAGGCTTTGAAGATACCCTTGAAGTCGTTGAAGGTATGCAGTTTGACCGTGGCTACATCAGCCCATACTTTGCCAATAAAGCAGATACGTTGACCGCTGAATTAGAAAACCCATTAATCTTGTTAGTCGACAAAAAAATCAGCAACATCCGTGAATTGATTCCACTCCTTGAAAACGTGATGAAATCTGGTAAAGCGTTACTTATCATTGCTGAAGATGTTGAAAACGAAGCCTTGGCAACTTTGGTTGTAAATAACATGCGCGGCGGTTTAAAAGTTTGTGCTGTCAAAGCCCCTGGTTTTGGTGACCGTCGTAAAGCGATGCTTCAAGATATCGCAATCTTAACAGGTGGTACAGTTGTATCAGAAGAACTGGGCATGAGCTTAGAAACGGCGGATTTATCAGTATTAGGTACTGCCAAAAAAGTGACCGTTGGTAAAGAAAACACCGTGATTGTAGACGGTGCCGGTCAAAAAACTGAAATCGATGATCGTGTTGCCTCTATCCGTCGTCAAGTGGAAGAATCAACCTCTGATTACGACAAAGAAAAGCTACAAGAGCGTATTGCCAAACTCGCAGGCGGTGTAGCAGTTATCAAAGTCGGTGCGGCGACTGAAACTGAAATGAAAGAGAAAAAAGACCGTGTGGATGATGCCTTGCATGCAACTCGTGCAGCCGTCGAAGAAGGCGTGGTAGCAGGTGGTGGTGTGGCATTGGTTCGTGCTATCTCTGCGCTTGATAATGTCAAAGGTGACAATGACGACCAAACCGCTGGTATCAATATTCTACGCCGTGCGATGGAAGCACCACTCCGTCAAATCGTCAGCAATGCAGGTGATGAAGCATCTGTAGTGGTAAACCAAGTCAAAGGCGGTCAAGGTAACTACGGTTATAACGCAGCGACTGGTGAATACGGCGATATGCTAGAAATGGGTATCTTAGACCCAGCCAAAGTCACTCGTTCAGCACTTGAAAACGCAGCATCTGTGGCAGGCTTGATGCTCACGACAGAAGCAATGATTACCGACTTGCCAAAAGACGATGCTGGCGCTGCTGCCATGGGTGGTATGGGCGGCATGGGTGGTATGGGCGGCATGATGTAATCGAAAGATTATATCCCACTCAAGCCATTTAGCTAAAATCAAAACCCTATTAAACTTCAGTTTAATAGGGTTTTTTAATTAACCTGAATTCGACATAAGAAAGGATAAAAAAAAGAAGTCCAACATGCTAAAGTAAGTTCACCACAAACACCTTTAACCAGGACTTCTTACATGGACAATCTTGTA
>JABAHL010000019.1:0-40525 GCA_019353055.1 Faucicola osloensis | reverse complement strand
ACCAGCCGTACTAGAACTACTTGACACCCTAGACAGCTACATCCCAGAACCAGAACGTGCGATTGACAAACCATTCTTGATGCCAATCGAAGACGTATTCTCAATCTCTGGCCGTGGTACAGTCGTAACCGGTCGTGTAGAATCAGGCGTCATCAAAGTTGGTGAAGAAATTGAAATCGTTGGTATCAAACCAACCGCAAAAACCACCTGTACTGGCGTTGAAATGTTCCGTAAATTGCTAGACGAAGGTCGTGCAGGCGAGAACTGTGGTGTACTACTACGTGGTACCAAACGTGAAGACGTACAACGTGGTCAAGTATTGGCTAAACCAGGTTCAATCAAACCACATACCAAATTTGACGCAGAAGTATACGTACTATCAAAAGAAGAAGGTGGTCGTCACACCCCATTCTTAAATGGTTACCGTCCACAATTCTACTTCCGTACTACTGACGTAACTGGCGCAATCCAATTACCAGAAGGTACAGAGATGGTAATGCCTGGCGATAACGTTGAAATGAACGTAGAGCTAATCCACCCAATCGCAATGGACCAAGGCTTACGCTTTGCAATCCGTGAAGGTGGCCGTACTGTAGGTGCGGGTGTTGTTGCTAAAGTTAACGACTAATCGTTAGTAAGCATACAAAAGAGTCACTTCGGTGGCTCTTTTTTTATGCCCAAGCTTTTGTTAACCGGTTAATTTGCCACTAAAATTTACTATTGGTTAATATTTGGTTAGGTGGTTTTAGGCAATAAAAAAGCCAAGCGCTAAGCTTGGCTAAATGACATACCGTTAAATACTAGTGTAGAGCGCTGATATAATCAGACAATACTTTGATGTCGTTATCTGATAATTTCGATGCCACAATTTGCATCATGCCTTTATCGCCTTTTTTAGCGGCATCATTCATACGCGTTTGTGATGGGTCAGTTACATCGTCTTCACGACCTGCCGCACGGAACAGTTTTAATTGGGTTGCGATATAAGCTGAATGCTGACCCCCAATACGTGGGAAAGCGGCTAAATCGTTACCATTGGCTTTACCGCCGTGACAGCCGGCACAAGGAATCACACCGCGCGTGCTATTACCACCATAATACAATTTTTGCGCCGTTGCTGCGTAAGCCGGATTGGCATAACCTACCCCCCAACGTGGTTGGCTTGCATAATAACCTGCCACATTCGCCAGGTCTTGGTCATTTAATTTTGCCACTTGCGCTGACATGATAGGGTTGACACGCGCGCCTGATTTGAATTCAGTTAGCTGTTTATATAGATACTTAACGTTTTGTCCGCCAAGGTTAGGCTGTGCAGGAACACTACTAACACCATTGACGCCATGACAAGCACCACAAACTGATTCAGCAATAACCTTACCTTTGGCAATGTCATATTTTGGTACGGTAACAGCTGCAGAACCGCTTACGCTGGCAATTAAAAGGCTTGCGGCAGTGAGTATTTTTTTCATCGGTAACAATTCCTACTAAAGCGTGTTGGTTATGACTCACAATGAGCTAGCGACAAAGGCATTACTTACAATATCAAAGCAACACCCAGTTATCATCATACATATTTATTGCTTTAACACTGGTGAATGTATCTACTAAGTTACAATATTATAGCAAGACAACCATGCGCTTGTCTGCAAAATTTGTAGGTTCCCCCACTAATGAACACTAATCATGTGGCTAATACGACATTTAAGTTAGCTTAATGACTTTGAAACACCGAGGGTTTTTTCGATTACAGGGATGGTGATGATTAAAACCATAATCGAATAATTGATATGGCTGATTATTATGCCATAACTCGATAATCATGTAAAAGTCATTTGCAGGTTGGCAAGCGGGTTTCACTACAAAAAATATCTTATAAAACAGCGGTAGCAAGTGCTCAAAATTTTGGGTTATGGGTATTTGCTGATACAATAGCGCTTTAATATTAAGATTATGTGCTGATGATGGATTCTACTAACACCCTTGCGCCAACTGCGATTACTGACGATAGTGATGCGGCAAAACGCTGGTTGCATCAAACCCAATTTATGCTGTCCGCCCCTACCTTTAAACTGTGTCCTGCCGATACGGGTCGCGAAGTTGCTTTTGCTGGCCGCTCAAATGCTGGTAAGTCCTCTTGCATTAATGCACTGACCCAGCAGCGCCAGTTAGCCCGTTCCTCCAAAACCCCAGGTCGCACCCAAATGATTAACTTTTTTAATATGGGCAATTTGGATCAGCGGTTGGTGGATTTGCCAGGGTATGGCTATGCCGCCGTGCCCGAGGCGATGAAAAAAGAATGGCAGTCAGAGCTTGAAAAATACCTCATTTCGCGTAAAAGTCTCGCCGGTTTAGTGCTGCTCACAGACATTCGCCATCCATTAAAATTCTTTGATGAGCAAATGCTACACTGGGCAAAAGACGGTGAGCTTGAGGTTCATGTGCTATTAACCAAAGCCGATAAGCTCAAATATGGCGCTGCCAAAAACACGCTACAGCAAACCCGCAATCAGCTTAATAAATTAAAATTGCCGTTTAGTATTCAATTATTTTCCGCCCAAGATAGGATTGGGCTTGAAGAACTGTCATTAAAACTTGGCAACTGGTTGGCGCTACCCGAGCAGGATGAGCCAACAGATAATGAACCTATGTTAACCATCTAATCGTTAAGAGGGTTTAAACTGATTGGCGTCTTGTACTTGGTTGATTTGCTGGTTCAGCAGTGCCAGCAAAGATTGGTTACTAGGTAGCTGCTTTGCTAACGATTTGGCTTGGGTCAGTGATGTCACCGCGTCTTTTAGCTCATTGCGCCATAACTCGCCATACGCGCGATAGCGTAACGTATTGATGCGATGAATCAGTTGCTCATCACCGCTACGATGTTTTGCAAGTAGTTGACTGGCTTGTTGCAATCGATCCCACAGCATGACATCACGGGGATTTTGCTTGGATAAGGGTTGAAGCAGCGCTAATACTTTTTGACCACTTTCTGCGGTAGGTCGATATTTTAAATAAATGTCACTTAGATAGCGTGGCACATCTGTGCGCTCAGGATACACAGAGGCGAGTTGCTGCAATTTAGCGATTGCCACATCGACATTGCCTTGCTGCGCCGCTAACTGACTAAATGTCACGACTGCCAGCGGATTGGCGAGCGTGTTGATGTCCTTGTCAAAATCCTGCAGTAAGCTTTGCGCCGCTTTGGGTTGTGCATTATCGAGATAATAATTAATCAGCGCAAGCTTGGCACCTTTACTGGTTTTTGCCCCTTGTTCCAAATCGGCTTTGTTGACTAGATAGCCATAGTAGCGAGCACGCCACTGGATTTGTTCAAATAGCTGCGCACGCTGCTGTTGAATAGATTGATAACGGTTTGATGCCATATTAGCCTGACTATCACGCTTGTAAGTTGCGACTCGCGCCCTTGCTTCACTGATTCTATCTGCGGTGAGCGGATGGCTTAAAATAAAACTGGGAATCAAGGTGTTACTTTTGACAGGGTTTTGTTGGTCTAGGGTGGCAAAGAAGCTGGGCATGGCATTGACATCATAGCCCGCTTGGTTCATGATTTGCATGCCAATACGGTCAGCTTCTCGCTCTTGACCACGGCTATAGGAAGCAGCAGCGTTGGCCGACATCGCCTGAGAGCCTAGCATGACAGCGGCAGCGGCATCACCATCTCCGACTTTAGATGCTGCCACGCCCGCCAAAAGACCGCCTGCCTGCATCAGTAGCTGTTTGGTTTTTTCATCATTTCGATGTTGATAATGGCGCTGGCTGACATGGGCAATCTCATGCGCAACGACGCTCACTATTTCATCCAGACTTTTGGCTTTATCCAACAAACCGACATTGATGCCGATAAGCCCAGAGGGTACTGCAAAGGCATTGATTTGCTTGTCATTGATAATCACCAGCCCCATAGGTGCGTTGAGACCTGCCACCGCATTGATTTGCCACACAATTTGTTCAAGCGATTGCTGCAACCAAGGGTCTTTTATCAGCGCTGCATTGCCGTTGATTTGTCGAAGTGCCCACTCACCGACTTGGCGATTTTGCTCGGTATCGATGAGCGCTTGCCCATTGTCCATAGAGGCTAATTGGCTATTGACCTTGGTAGGCTCAGCACTTGTAATCATGACTGGATTAAAAGCAGGCGCACTTTGATAGGAGAAGTTATCGACAGCAAGCACGCCCGTTGATAGGGTACTTAATACAGCCACTACGGGCGTTTTTCTAAATAAATAACCAGCAGATAAATAACCAGCAAATGGATTGATGGGCATGCGCGACCTTTGACAGCGAATTAGCTTAGAATGATGTTTAAAAAAATGGTGTTTAAGAAAGGTAAATGCTAAATAATACTGCTCAATATACAAATTTCAGCAGCTTTAAAAAGCCAAATTTTGTAATGATATCTTGCTACAATCTACCGACCACTAAGTACAGGATAAAGGTTAGATTTTCAAAAATATAATGCTAACTTTGATTTATCTCAATCGTCTACACTTGTAATTTAGCCTATAATAACCACCTAACACACTTTAAATTTTCCAGTAGCGATTTTATTACCATGACGGATTCTTCTCAGATTATGCTAAATCCTGCCTTACTCTCAGATGACGCTTTTTGCCAAGATTGGGGATTGTTTCGCTCAGGCGAACATAACAATCTCAACATCAATGCTCAAATTGAGCACTATGTAAATGGTAAAGGACTCGCCTGCCCGATGCCGCTGCTTAAACTTAAAATGGCACTAAAAAAGACTGCGTTGGGTCATGCAGTGTATGTGACTGCAACCGACCCTAACAGCAAGCGTGACATCGCAGCTTTTTGTCAGCATGCCGGATATACACTGGTACAGCAGACATCAATCACACCGTCTGAAGATACAACAGACACAATCTTTCACTCGATCATAACCAAAAATTGCTAAACGCCTCTTACAAAAAAGCTGGCTTTAAGGCATACTAAATGACATAAATTAAAGGACAATTGACAGGCTATTTCATGGCTACAAAGACCAAAACAACGACAATAAAAAAGACTGCCAACGCGAAAAAATCGACCAAGCTTGACGCTAAGCTAGGTGACGACCCACACGCTGCCTTTGATGACATCGACGATGACGAACGCGATGAATTTGACGAGCCAGACTTTGATAGCTTAGGCGACGACGATATTGACCTTGCACAGCTCCCTGATAGTTATGATGACTATGATGAGTTGGTGGACGAAGATGACGACGACTATGATGATGAGTTTGTTGAAAAACCACGTAAAACTGCATCGCGATCCCGTCAAAAGAAAGCCATGACCAACGCTCTTGTTCCTACCATGCCGACTGCGTTATCTGCGCCTGGGGTAAATTTAGGCGCATATATCAACGCGGTTCATCAAATTCCTATTTTAACGGCAGAGCAAGAACAGGAGCTAGCGCATCGCTATACTGACGAAGGGGATGTAGAAGCAGCCCGGCTACTGGTTATGTCGCATCTGCGATTTGTGATTCACATTGCGCGCAGTTATTCTGGTTATGGTTTGCCACAAGGCGATTTGATTCAAGAAGGCAATGTCGGCTTGATGAAAGCGGTGAAACGTTTTGACCCAAACAAAGGCGTGCGTTTGGTGTCTTTTGCGGTGCATTGGATCAAAGCTGAAATCCATGAGTTTGTGATTCGCAACTGGCGTATCGTCAAAGTGGCGACCACCAAAGCGCACCGCAAGCTATTTTTTAACTTGCGCTCACTGAAAAAAACCAACAACCAGTTAACGCTTGAAGAAGCCGAAGCGATTGCCAAAGACTTAAATGTTACTGTCAAACAAGTGTTAGAGATGGAAAGTCGTCTGACTTCGTATGATGCCTCGTTTGAAGCACAAAGTGATGATGAAGACGAAGGTCGCTATGCACCGCAGTATTTTTTAGAAGATGCGGCTGACCCAGCCGATATGGTAGAAGATGCTGATTGGGAAGAAAATAACAATTCAGCCTTGATGGAGGCGATGGAAGACTTAGATGATCGTTCGCGGGATATTGTACAGCAGCGCTGGCTCAATGAGCAAAAAGCGACCTTGCACGAGTTGGCGGCAGAGTACAATATCTCAGCGGAACGGGTACGCCAAATTGAAAAAAATGCCATGGATAAAATCAAAGAAGCCATGTTAGCCAATACTCATTTGCAGTTGGATTAACTGTCATGAATTGGCTAAGTATTGGCGCGATAAATATGGCAGTGGCGGTCGCCTGTGGGGCGTTTGCCGCACATGGGCTTAAACCGCGTTTGTCAGCCGAGCAGATGGCTTGGTGGCAGACGGGTACACAATACTTTTTTTATCACGCGCTTGGGTTGTTGATTGTTGGTATGTTATTGCGTATAAATCTCACCTCCCCTACTATCGCGTGGGTGATGCAACTGGGTATTGTGTTTTTTACAGGTTCACTATATTTGATGGCTTTGGGCATGCCACGATGGCTCGGTGCCATTACCCCGATTGGCGGCACGCTGTTTATTATCGCATGGGTTTGGCTTGCGATTAGTGTTGCTAAGCACACTTCATCAGTTTAACCTTATTTAACCATGACAGAAAGCGTAACAAAACAGGAAGCGAAATAATGCCACAAGTGACTTTAAATGGTGACGTCAAACAAACGTTACATCAAAATCTCTTACTACTATTGGATGAAATGGGGCAAACCCAGGGTCGTTTTGCTGTTGAAATCAACGGTGAATTGATTCCAAAAAGCCAATTGGAAAATGTCACCTTGCAAGATGGTATGAACATCGAAGTGGTGCAAGCGGTGGGTGGTGGCTAATAATATCAGCGTAAAAAAAGCGGGTAACTTACCCGCTTTTTTATTTTTGCGTTGGACTAATTTTTGGTCATGGCCAATAGACGATTAGCCGTTAGCCCATGTAAAAACACCGACATCGCAATCATTACCACACAAATTACCCAAATCTTTAACGCTTCATCACTGGTAAATACGCCTTTATTCATCGCATAGGCGATATAATACAATGTACCAATCCCGCGAATGCCCAGTCCTGCGGTTACCCAGCGTTCATTGCGACTCATTCCCAGTTTACCTAGGCTAAAATAACCCACGATGGGACGTATCAAAAATATAAACGCCAAACATACCACATACACTTGCCAGCTAAGGGTGACATCACTCGCTAACGCCTGACCCACGAGCAGTCCCAAGAATACCATCACGAGCGACATCAGCAAACCTTCAATTTGTTCAGCAAAATCATGCAAACCCTCATGATATTCATGTTCACATTCTGAGCGCCGAAGGGTTAACGCAGCGACGAATACGGCAATAAAACCATAACCATGCACAAACTCTGTGATGCTATAGGCCAGTAACATCAAGGCTAATACCATATAACTTTGCTCGACTTTATCCGGATGTGCCTTGGTAAATAGCCAATTTGCCAAAAATTTACCGACACAGTAACCCGCAGCCACCCCTGCAATGATTCGCCAGAACACATCATAGCCCAACCAATGCAGCCAATCTTCTGCACCAAAACCCTGATTGAGAGACACTGCCGTAGCAATGGCTATCGCTAAATACACGAACGGAAATGCCAGTCCATCATTGAGGCCCGCCTCTGAAGTAAGGGTAAATCGGGTCACATCTTCCTGTCGTTCAGAGTTGGGTGGACCGACTTGGATGCTTGCCGCTAATACAGGGTCGGTTGGCGCTAACACCGCACCGAGCAAAATAGCTGCCGCCATACTGAGTCCAAAAATATAATGCCCCATCAATGCCATCGCGGCAATACCCACTGGCATCACAATCACCAACAACCTTAAGGTCGGTTGCCAAGTTTTCCAATTGAGCGGACTATCAAGCTTGATACCACAACCAACCAACGAAATCAGCACCACCACTTCTGTAACTTTCTCGATAGGAACGCCATAATTAAGCGGATTAATTCTAGGCAGCCCCATAAAAAAATACCCTAGCAGTGCGCCAAAGGTAATTTGTATCGTAGGCAAGGATATCGAAAGCTTGCGCGGTAGCACAGGAAAAAATGCCCCGATTAAAAACGCCAACCCTAAAAAAAGTAAAATCAAATTATAGTGTTCAAGCATACCTGTGTACCAAGATAAGTTGCTAAAAGAGCCATGTTACTGCGTCAAAGGTTTATCCCCTATGAATCCATTATGCAAAAACGTGGGCATGCCATCAACCATTGCTGTTTAGCAAAATACCAAGAGATTTGTTAACAGTTCGAGAGTTGAGTTAAATTTGAAAATTCAGTTAAATTTAAAAGTTGAGTTAAATTTAAAAATTTAGTTATATTTGACGGCTTAGTTAAATTTGAGAATTCAGCTAGAAAAGATTTTGACTGACCCTCTAATCACAACTTTGCGGTCAAAACCGCACTTTACGCTGCGTAGAAGAACCGATGTTCATACCTTCTCGGTATTTGGTCACGGTACGGCGGGCAATATCAATACCTTTATCTTGCAGGTGCTTCATAATACTACTATCAGATAGCGGTTTTTTGGGGTCTTCTGCCTCAATCATTTGCTTGATCATCGCGCTGATAGCGGTCGAAGAAACGCCTTCCCCCTCATCACTACTGACTTGACTGGAAAAGAAATATTTCAGGCTAAATAGCCCTTTGGGGGTAACGATGGTTTTGCTGGTAGTGATGCGAGAAACGGTTGACTCATGCAAGCCGACTTCATCTGCCACATCTTTGAGTACCATTGGCTGCATTGCCATGACGCCTTGCTCAAAAAAAGCCTGCTGACGTTTGACGATACAAGTTGCAACTTTGAGTAGATTTTGATTACGCTCTTCGATACTACGGATAAACAGCCGCGCATCATACAGCTGCTCTTTTAGATAAACACCTTGCTCGCTGTTATCATTGCGACTGACAAGTTTGGCATACACTTGGTTAATACGCAGTTTTGGCAAAGTCTCTGGGTTTAGGCTGACTTCCCAATGTTTGCCTCGCTGCACCACAATGACATCAGGAATGTCGTAGCTTTCAATGCCATTATCGAGCTGGCGCTGTGATTTTTCATAAGACAATGCAGGATTGGGGTTTAATGTGCGCAATAAGGCAAGCGCAGGCTGAATCTCAGAGACGTCAAGATTGGATGATTTAAGCAGCGCATTGATGTTATTGTTGGCAAAAAATTCTGAATGCATCAAGATTTGTTTGGCTGCTTGCCAAGAGGGGGTATCACTCGGCAATTTATTGAGCTGAATCAGCAAGCATTCTGCCAAATTTCTCGCGCCAACGCCCAGTGGCTCGCAGTTTTGTATTTGCTTCACCACAAGTTCAATGTCTTCAAGCGCCAAGTCCACGTTTTCGACTTGATAAAATGACAACATGGTATCAAAACTTTGAAATAGCTCATCATTCGATAACGTGATAAAACCGCGCTCGTCCATGCTATCAATCAGATACTCCGCCATCAGCATATCGATGGTGGAAAGCCGTCTTAAATTCAGCTGCCAACGGACATAATCTTGAATATTTCCTTGCGTAGCAAGCTTATAATCATCCTGACTGTCTTCGCTATCAATGCCCGTGGTTGCTGAAGATTCATAGCTATAAATATCATCCCACTGTGCATCCACCGGCATGTCGATTTGCTGGCTGGTAAGATGCTCGCTACTATCAATGCCGTCTAAGCCAAATTCCTCATCATAGCGGTAATCGCTGTCTGCATAACTGTCCCTATGCTTGTCATCATAACTGTCACTGTAACTATCACTTGCATACTCATGCACTGCCGAGGGTTCACTGTGCTCGGGATAATCTTGGCTAGCAGAAGCGGGATAAAAATCATCCGACGCTAGATAATCTTCCAACACCTCAGTTTCATGACGGGTATAGTCATCCAAATCAACTTCAGACAACTCGACAGCTTCTACTTGATAGTCATCATCGTCATAGTCATAATCGTTATCTGTATCGTGTTCTGGATAGTTTTCGCCATCGGCAGCATTATCAGCGTCTTCATAAGACGTCTCCCACTCTTCTTCACGCTCAAGCAGGGGGTTGCTATCGAGTTTAAGCTGCACTTCTTGTTCAAGTTCAAGACTCGATAATTGCAGCAAGCGAATTGCCTGCTGCATTTGCGGAGTGAGTGTCATCCCCGTCGTTAGCTTTGCCCCAATACCAATTTTCATAACGCGTTTTTTTAAGCCTTATTCTAGTGAGGTTAGTTTAGATGGTGTGTCCATGCTCTGCTAGGTTGCTAGTTTAGTATTGTTTCAACAAGATATGCTAGTATTTTTTGACATTCAGCCGTATATTAATTATCTGCACTTAGCTTAACTGTGCTTAGCGGCAGCACCCACAAATTCTCCTAAATTTTTTGCTTACGAAATCACACCATGACAAAACTGACAAAATTTGCGATTGTTGAACTCAATAGCCAGACCGATATCTTAGCAAATCTTCAATCTATTGAATTAGGTATTAAAATTGCCAGTGAACGCGGCACCCGCATGGTGATTTTGCCAGAAAACGCTTTTTGTTTTGGCAAACAGGGTTTTGCCAGTCAATATTTTGATGCCTTAAAGGCTTGGTCAGCACAGGCTGCCCGTCACTACGGTGTGTATCTACTGGCAGGTACCTTGCCCTGCCCGTATCGACCTGACGGTACGCCTGTCGCTGACGGCAAACTTCGCCAAAGCTCACTATTATTTGACCCAGCAGGCGACTGCTTAGCGCGCTATGACAAAATTCATTTGTTCAAAGCCATCGTCAATGATAGCACAGGCAACTATGATGAAGGTAGAACCTTCGAAGCTGGTAATGCGCTTATTGTGGCGGATACCGAGTTTGGCAAAGTCGGCATGATGGTATGTTTTGACATTCGTTTCCCCACCCTTGCGGTCAAGCTCCGCGAACTAGGCGCAGATATACTCACCGCGCCTTCGGCGTTTACTTACCAAACAGGTAAAGCACATTGGCATGCGCTACTCACCGCAAGGGCGCTTGATAGTCAATGTATGGTCATTGGCGCAGGTCAAACAGGTGAGCATGTCGTCAATCCCTCAGCGCCTGGCAACGTTCGCAGCACTTGGGGGCATAGCGAATTTATCAGCAGCGATGGTGAGCGCGTTTTGACCCAAATAATCGACGTAGCAAACGACACAGCAAACAACGCAGCAACCCGAGATTTTGATATCACCAACAATTTAGCGCATTTACCTTTATCCGCCAAAGCGGCAAGTTGGCTGCCTAAGTCAAATAGTCGCCAACCGCTTGACCAAACTACTGACCAAACTGCGGTTAAAACAACCCCATCACAGCAAGCCCCGAGCGTGATTTTTGCCGACTTTGATGCGGATGCGCAGCAAATAACTCGGCAGAATATTGCGTTGCTCGAATGTCAAAAATTGACTATCATAGCAAATAGTACCTAATGACCCTTAAGCGAAAAATGGATAATCCACTTTTTGAATATTTAAAAAATAGCCCAATTTTTAGCCGTCTTGATCCTTATATGTTTCAAGTGGTCGAAAACTCACTACATTTTAAACAGTTGAGTCCGCAAGAAGTCTTATTTACGGAAGGCGAGCATGGCGATTTTATGGCGTTTTTGCTGATTGGTGAGCTATCAGTCATTAAATACAGCCCTTCAGGGGCAGAAATTAAAGTCGGTGAAATTCGGGCGGGCGAAAGTACCGGTGAAATGGCACTGTTAGATTTATTAACTCGCTCCGCCACAATTAAAGCCGCCAGCCTGTGTGCGCTTGTCACCTTGTCACGAGCCGACTTTGAGCGAATTTTATCAGATTATCCTCGTATCGGTGTTGAGATGCTGCGTGGATTAGCGATTATCTTGAGCCTTAATCTTCGCCGTACTTCTGAGCATTTGACCCGCGCGGTAAATGCTTAAGATGGCTAAGACTGATGTGGCTAAGCTTAAGCTTAATACTTTTTCCATGCCTAATATTACTGCTTAACCTGCCTACTATTGTTGAGCTATCGCCGTGAGCGGGGATGCGCTTTGTCATACACTTGCGATAAATGCCCAAAATCCAAATGGGTATAAATCTGTGTGGTACTAATATCACTGTGTCCTAGCAATTCCTGAACGCCACGTAAATCACCACTATCACTTAAAATATGTGACGCAAAACAGTGTCTCAGTAAATGCGGGTATAAGTCTTGCGCGATACCGGCACGTTTGGCCTGTAGCTTGATACGTAGCTGCACGGTGCGTGTTGAGATACGCGTCCCATAACGCTCACTGACAAATACCGCAGGGTCTTGCTCCTCTACCCATAGCGACCGATGCGGCAAATAGTTGATGAGTGCTTGCCAGGCTTTCTCGCCAATCGGTACGATGCGCGTTTTTCCGCCTTTACCGAGTACTCGTAACAGCCGCTGTGATTTGTCGATGTCAGACATATTAAGTCCCACTAGCTCGCCGACCCGTAAACCACTACCATACAGTAATTCTAGCATGGCTTTATCGCGAATCCATAACCGCGCTTCATTGCTATCTTCTGGCGCAGCTTGGTCTAATAACTGGGATAATACGTCTATATCGAGTAATGTGGGCAAAGGTCTCGGGGCGCGTTTGAGGCGTATGGTTGTGGTAGGATTTAGCGTCATCAGCTGCTGAGCAATCAACCATTTGTAAAGTTGACGCAACACGGTCAGTTCATATTGACTACTGGATTTGGATATTTTATCAACATCTAATCGGCTAATTAGGAAGTCTGACAACTGCTGACGGGTAATGTGACAAAGCTCGGTATGTTGCTCATAGCAATACGCCAAAAAAGGCTGTAGTGCTTGGCGGTAACTTTTGATAGTCGCCGCGCTATAACGCTTACTGCTTAGCTCAGCCAGCCAGCGATCTACCAAAGCTTGGTCATCGGTATTGAGCACAGTTTCTGCCGCATGCGGCGTTAAGTGGGTGGGCAAATCATCGTTTGTTGATTTGCCTACACGGTTGCCCTTTTTCCCTTGACTATTTTTGCCTTGACTTAGGCTACGGCTAGTTGTCATAGTGTCGGTTAGCGAGGTTGGGTGCTATTCATGGTAAGGATGTCCCTCATCTGAGCGATGTTCCTCACTTGGTTGTGCCGGCGCAAATTTCAGCCCTGCACCTGCCATCAAACCCTCAGGACTAAAGACGCCTTCGTACACAAAGGTCGCAGGACCGGTCATATACACAGGATAGCCTTCTTGCCAACGAATCACCAAACTGCCGCCATACAACTGTGCTCGAATATCCACGCCTTCATCTAGCCAGCCTTCACGCACCCCTGTGACAACGGCAGCACACGCACCCGTACCACAAGCTTGCGTTTCGCCCACGCCGCGCTCATACACACGCAGTCTGATATGGCGATTATTCATCACCTGCATAAACCCGACATTGACGCGCTCAGGAAATGCAGGGTGGCTCTCAATGGCTTTACCGAGTTTTTCCACCTCGGCGGTCAATACATCATCCACTTTGATGACGGCATGGGGATTGCCCATATTGGCGACATAGAGTGTCACAGGCGTACCATCCACATTGAGCCGATATGAGTTTTGAACTTTAGTAATGGTTTTGGGGGTAAAAGGAATCTCATCAGGCTCAAATTTTGGTTTACCCATATCCACTTTTACCCAGCCATAATCATCGGTGCTAAGGGTGATAATACCGCTGGCGGTTTCTACTCGAATACGTTGTTTAAATGACAATTTACGCGCCTGCACAAAGCGGGCAAAACACCTAGCCCCATTGCCGCATTGCTGCACTTCACTGCCATCTTTGTTAAAAATACGATAGCGAAAATCGACATCAGGGCGGCTTGGCGGCTCAACAATCAGCAACTGGTCAAAGCCAATGCCTAAGTGTCTATCCCCTAACAACGCTACCAACTCTTTGGTCAAGTGAAGTCGCTGTGTGACTAGGTCAATGACCATAAAGTCATTTCCCAGTCCATGCATTTTAGTAAATTCAATTAACATTGTTATTCCTTAAAATTATTTTGATTTATGCACGCTATCTTATCATGATAGCCGATTTTTTATAAGGTAATTGGGGAACAAAAAAACCTTAGCAAGTCAAGCAAATTTCGGCTTGGCTGCTAAGGTTTTGGTTTCAGTTGCTAAGGTTTTGGGCTCAGCGGGACAAATAAGGCTTAGCGTTGCTAGCAAACCTTACAGTTTAGATTTATTCTACCAATTTTTCGTTTTGCCAAAGGCTCTCAACCGTTTCACGCTCGCGAATGACATGGGCGTGACCCTCTTTGACCAAAATTTCACAAGCACGTGGGCGGCTATTGTAATTGCTCGACATTACAAACCCATACGCCCCTGCGCCTGTGATGGCTAGAATATCATTGTCAGCCAATGCCAACACACGGTTTTTTGCCAAAAAGTCGCCCGTCTCACAAATCGCCCCGACCATATCCCATACTTTGGGTTCAACCGGTGAGTTCAACTGTGTAGGAATGACCGCCATCTCTGACTGATAAAGTGCTGGACGAATCAAATCATTCATCGCGGCATCGACAATGGCAAAATTTTTGTGTTCGGTAGGTTTTAAAATATCCACGCGAGTCAACAATACGCCTGCATTGGCAACGATGCTACGACCTGGCTCTAGATACAGTGTTAAGCCTAAAGTTTTGAGTTTGGGTAAGAGTAACTGCGCAAATTCTTCAATACTTGCAACGTCTTCGTCAATATACTGCACACCCAAGCCACCGCCCAAATCAATATGCTCAAGCGCAATACCTTGCTTGGCAAGTGCGTGAATCATCTCAATCACTTTATCCAATGCATCCATAAAAGGCTGAACTTGGGTCAACTGCGAGCCAATATGACAATCAATACCAACGACTTTTAAGTGCGGTAAGTCATGGGCAATTTGGTAGATACGGGGCGCATCTTCATGGGTAATGCCGAATTTATTTTCTTTGAGCCCTGTGGAGATATACGGATGGGTTTGCGCGTCGACGTTGGGATTGACGCGTAGCGAAATTGGCGCTTGCTGCTGTAGTTTGCCCGCCACGGCATTGATGCGGTACAGCTCAGCTTCTGATTCGACATTAAAGCAAGCAATCTCTACTTCAAGGGCACTGCGGATATCTTCGGCGGTTTTGCCAAGTCCTGAAAATACGATTTTTTTGGGGTCACCGCCCGCAGCCAAAACCCGCGCAAGCTCGCCCCCTGTGACGATATCAAACCCTGCCCCTGCTTTGGCAAGTTCGTTTAATACAGCAAGGTTACTATTGGCTTTTACCGCATAACAAATCTGATGGTCAATCTCAGCAAAACTATCATCATAAGCTTTATAGGCTGCCAAAATTGCCTGCTGACTATACACATAGGTCGGTGTGCCGAAGGTCTTTGCGATATCTATAAGACTGACGCCATCCATCGTCAGGGCATTGTCATCATAATTCAGACAGTTGATTGATTTGACGTGTTCGGTCGGATTGATCGCTAAACTTGCGGCTGCATCATTAGTAATCATTTTTACCTCCAACCGATGGCACCGATGGTGTGGTCGCTGAGTGAGGCGCTGAATGCGGCGCTTGGGTTGCGTTATTATCAATCATGACGTTGGGGTCTTGGGTGTTGACATCGACTTTGGTATCAGAGGCATTGGCAGTGGTGCTGGTCGGTTTGGCGGCAGCATCGACTACTTGTTGGCTATTGTTGCTGGTGTTGCTGGGTAGGTACAATGCTCCTTTTTGCCCACATCCTGTCAGCACATTGGTTGCCAAAATCACCGTCAGCACGGCGATTGTTGGGGATAGCTTTGAAATTTGCATGAGCGCCCTTAATTTTAAGAATAAAATAAGTGTAAAAATAAAATTTGCGATGGGGTTATTGTAGCTGTTTTTGCGTTTTATAAGCAATTATCTCACCTTATTTCTCACCTTATTAAAGATGAGCGTTAAATCGATGATTTTTGTTAAATTTTCATTTTGTTGAAACTATCGTTGTTGTGGTATGCTTTTTCGCTATCGTGATGACAACAAAAATTTGGCAAAAAATTACCACAATACAATTTTTTTAATTTACAATAAATTACTTAAGACAAGGATAGCTTAAAATTTAATCCAGTTAGGAAGGCGCTTGATGCAAGGAATGCACAAGATCTTGTCTAAAGGAACAGCCATGCAAAATCCGATCTTAGTACTTAATTGTGGGTCTTCATCAATCAAATACGCGTTATTAAGCAATGACAGCAGCGAGCGCGTTGCCGGTCTTGCGGAAAACCTAGGTTTAGATACAGCACGTATCAAACACACCGACCTCAATGGGGAAAAAGTCGAAATCTCTTTGGCAGGCGCCAATCACCAATGGGCGCTGCAAAAAATATTAGGTTTATTAGCCGCTTACAATCCCGTTGCCGTGGGTCACCGTGTGGTGCATGGGGGACGTGAGTTTTCTCATGCTGAAAAAGTCAATGATCATGTCTTGGCGGAAGTCAAACGGCTAAAAGTATTGGCGCCCCTACATAACCCCGCCCATGCCTTAGGTATTGAAGCGGTGGAAAAAATCTACCCAGATTTACCGCAAGTGGTCGTGTTTGATACCGCCTTTCACCAAACCATGCCCGCCAAAGCTTACCGCTATGCGATTCCAAAAGATTTGTACAATGAGCATTATATCCGTCGCTATGGCTTTCATGGTAGCTCGCACGCCTATGTCAGCCACCGCGCTGACAGCCTAGCCCCTCATGACCAAGCCAATGGTTGGATTACCGTGCATTTGGGCAATGGTTGCTCGTTAACCGCCGTGTATGATGGCAAAAGTCTGGACACCAGCATGGGTTTGACTCCGCTGGAAGGTGTGGTCATGGGTACGCGCAGTGGTGATGTTGACCCAAGTTTACATATTCACTTACACCGTATTTTGGGCTATAGCCTTGACCAAATTGATACGATTTTGAATAAACAAAGCGGGTTGTTGGGCATTTCAGGTATCTCAAGCGACATGCGCACAGTCGAGCAAGCCGCCAACGAAGGCAACGAAGATGCCAAACTTGCCATCGAAATTTTCTGTTATAAAGCAGCCCGTTATATCGCTTCACTCAGCTGTGCGTTACCGACCTTCACTGGCTTGGTATTTACCGGGGGTATCGGTGAAAACAGCGCCTCAATTCGCCAAAAAATTTTACAAAACTTGCCGCATTTTGGCATCAAAGCGAATCTTGACAAAAATGCCGAGCTCTCTCGCGGTGCCGAAGGTAGCTTCCACCAAGCCGATAGCCTACTGCAATTGTGGGTGATTCCGACTGATGAAGAATACCAAATCGCCAAAGAAACCAAAGAAGTCTTAGGTTTATAAACCCTCTCACCCTGATGCCTCATCAGGGTTTTTAGTTTGAATAAAACAACAAATAGGAACTATCATGCAAACTATTTTATTTGTGCCTACCAGTAGTGGCATTGGCTTGACCTCAGCTTGTTTGGGTTTTATCCGTGCGCTCGATTATATCGGGCTAAAAGCAGGATTTTTAAAACCTTTTAGCCAAAATACCACTGCCAATCATGAGAGTGATGACAGCTCAAGTGTGCTTGCAAAACATGCCTTTAACTTAAACCCACCAACATCCATTGACCGTAGCCGCTTAGAGCGCGTGATTGGGGATGGTCAGTTAGATGACTTGATGGAAGAAGTGGTTGCCAAGCACCAAACATTGGCTGAGCAATATGACGTTATCGTCTGTGAGGGTCTGGCTGCCGACAATGATTCAAGTTATGCAGAATTGGTGAATTTAGCCATCGTCAACGCGCTAGATGCCAAAGTCATCTTGGTCAGTAGTGGCGATATTGCAAACCCTGATAGTTTGGTAGACAAGCTAGATATTTTTGCCCGTGATTTTGGCGGCATGGCAAGCGAGCGCACGTTAGGCACGATTTTGATGCGCGTCAAAAACGTGGACAATCATTATGATGAAACACCCGTCGCGCCGGGTAAAGCCAAAGTTGATTTGGCAGCTGAGCAGTTACAGGCGATTAAATCCCACTCGCCTTATTTTGACTCCGATAAATTTCGCTTGATTGGCGTGGTACCTTTTAGCAACACCTTAAGTGTCCCCCGTACCTGGGACGTGGCTCGTGAACTTGATGCCAAATGGCTCAATGAAGGTGATGCCAAGAACCGCCGTGTGCTTAATACTTTACTGGTTGCGCGTACCGTTGCCAACATTGAAGATTCTTTCACCCGTGGCAACTTACTGGTGACGGCAGGCGACCGTGACGATTTGATTTTGGCTACTGCGCTTAGTACCATGAATGGTGTACCGCTAGCAGGTCTTATTCTGACAGGTGGTATCATGCCAAACCAAAAAATTATCAATCTGTGTCGCCCCGCGCTAAAGACGGGGATTCCTGTGATGCTGGTTGACACTGACAGCTTTGATACCGTCACCAAACTTAACCATATCAGCCATGAAATCCCCGCAGATGACACCACTCGCGCCAGTGAAGTCACCGATTTTGTCGCCGCGCATTTGGATTTGGACTGGATCAAAGCCACTTTTAGTCAAGGCAACAACAACCGCAAACTCTCGCCTTCGGCTTTTCGTCATACCTTGGTCAAAAAAGCCCAAGCTGCCAAAAAAACCATCGTACTCCCTGAAGGCAATGAGCCCCGTACCGTTGAAGCGGCGGTCATCTGTCAGACTCGTGGTATTGCCCATTGTATCTTACTTGCCAAACGCAGTGAAGTCGAAGAGGTTGCCAAGAACTTGGGGCTCACCCTACCTGAAGGCCTGCAGATTCTTGACCCAGAAAGCTTGATTGACAAGTACGTCAAACCCATGGTTGAGCGCCGTAAAGGCAAACTCGATGAACTACAAGCCCATGAACAGCTCAAAGACACCGTCGTGCTGGGTACGATGATGCTGCACTTGGGTGAAGTCGATGGTCTGGTATCTGGCGCCGTGCATACCACCGCCAATACTGTCCGCCCGGCTTTTCAGTTAATTAAAACAGCGCCGCAGTACTCGCTGGTATCGTCGATTTTCTTTATGCTCCTGCCTGAGCAAGTGGTGGTATATGGTGACTGTGCCATCAACCCAGACCCTACCGCAGAACAGTTGGCTGAAATTGCCCTACAATCCGCCCAATCTGCCAAAGCGTTTGGTATCGAACCCAAAGTTGCCATGATTAGTTACTCGACAGGTTCATCAGGTGAAGGCGCAGACGTGGATAAAGTGCGTCAAGCCACCGAAATCGCCAAAGCCAAAGCGCCTGAGATGGGCATGGCTAGTTTACTCATTGACGGTCCGTTACAATATGACGCAGCCAGTGTCGCAAGCGTGGCAAAATCCAAAGCGCCAAACTCGCTGGTGGCAGGTCAAGCCAATGTGTTTATCTTCCCAGATTTAAACACTGGCAATACCACCTATAAAGCGGTGCAGCGCTCTGCTAACGTGGTGAGCGTCGGTCCTATGCTGCAAGGCTTAAATAAGCCTGTGAATGACTTGTCGCGTGGCGCCTCGGTTGAAGATATTGTCTATACCATTGCGCTCACAGCCGTGCAAGCCGATAGCAGTGAGTTTTAAGCGTTTATGTTTAAAAAAAGGTGAGTTTGACACTCACCTTTTTGTTGTCTATCACCATTACCTGTCACACAGGATATCGGCTTGAATGCAATTTGAATGCAATGCTAGGTTATTTTAACTAGGCTAGTGCACCACAATCTGTTATGCCCAAAAATTGCTTTATGGTAAAATTCTGCACAAAGTAATTTTTGTGCGCAATGTGCCAACCGATGAACCGCTAAAACAACTGTAAGATGCTGTAGTGATGATGAAGGATTTTAGTTTTCTTTGCCCCAACTTGGTATCAGGCGTGTGGTTATGACAATGCCTCGCTGTATTCGTGTCTGGTTGGGTGGCTCATTTGATCCGATACATTTGGCGCATTTACAGATGATTGCGCATGTATACCATGAGCTCATGCGCGCTTTCCCCAATGTTGATATCATCGCCAAATTATTGCCGACGGCAGGTTCGCCCTTAAAAACCCAGCCAACTTCCAACCAGCAACGCCTTGAGATGCTTGCGCTTGCGATTGACGATGTGCCTTTTTTGTCGATTGATGAGACTGAGCTGCAGTGTCAGCCGCCTGTGTATAGCTTTCATACCTTGAGTGAATTTAAACAGCGTTACCCCAATGACCTACTAATTTTTGTCCTCGGACAAGACAGTGTTGAACAACTTGATAAATGGTATCGCGGCTTTGATCTACTTTCGTTGACCAATCTATGGGTGCTACCCCGTCCCGCCTTGGGCAGCCTTAGCCCCACTTTAAACCGCAATTTAAGCCCCACTTTAAACAAAAATTTGAACCAAAATGCTTTAGCAAATACAGATAAGACTGCTAGGCTAACTATTGATAATCGATTAGTGCCTTTTATCATTCATTCGCCAAAAGACTTGATAAATCAAACCACCAACCATATTTATATTGATAAGTTTGTCGTGCCTGATATCGCCAGTCGTGATATCAGAGCTTGGATATACGGCACAGAAGCTGAGCAACGACAGCAAGCGCGGCTAAGTTTACCGAGTCAAGTTTATCGGTATATTGTTGAGCATCAGTTATATGCCCCACACGCTTAGCCTAATATTGATTTACATTTCTTGATAACCTGTTCGTTAGATTTTTGTTAAAATAGCGCACTTTTTTAGGATTGTCATGATCCTATTTTAAGCTACCCTTATAACCCAATCATTATGACCCAATTCATGGAATTCACGCATTTATGACCGATAACCAATTTGCTAGTTTAGTCAATCAACACCCCGCCCACCAACAGTTAACCACTTGCCTTGACATCGTTCAAGATGCCTTGGATGATTTAAAAGCTAAAAACATTACCGTACTCGATGTTGCTGATATGACTGAAGTCATGGAGCGTATCGTGATTGCCGAAGGGACATCTACCCGCCACCTTAAAGCGGTTGCCGACCATGTCGCGATGAAAGCGAAGCAAGCAGGATTTAATCCGATTGGTGTAGAAGGCCAAGGCACCAGTGATTGGACCTTGATTGATTTGGGCGCTGTGGTGGTGCATGTGATGATGCCACAAGCCCGCACGTTTTATGACCTAGAAGGCTTATGGCAAGGTCAAGCGCAGCGCGAGCGTATGGAAAAAACGGCGTAGTATAATAGTCTATAGCTTAGTTTGGTCTATACTATGGTATACAAACTATGCGTTATGCACTAGACGCTACAACCAAATGGGTAAACAAGTTTTACCCATTTTTTTATGGCGTTGATATTCTTTGGTGAAAAGTTATGCCAACGCAGCCGTTTGCTGACGTTGATGGTTTTTCATCCAAAGATTGATGGCGATTATAATAATAATATAGCCGATTTGTGCCAAAAATGTCTGTAGCGTCGGGTAAAATCCTAGCCATTCAATCGCTGGCAAGCGGCTCATGGCGGCCATCGGTAGATACCCTGTCAATTGCAGCGCATGCAAACTAACGCCTAAAATCTTAAAGCCCAGTAGGTAAATCACCCAAGTTAAGACTTTAAACAACTGTGGAATCGGTAATTTCACCGAGGTTCTTAGCATCACCCAAGTCACTGCTGCCAGTGCTACAAGCGCCAAACCAATCCCGGTTAAAAAATTACTCATACTGATATTGGGTAATATACCGACATAAAACAATATGGTCTCTGCGCCTTCTCGAAAAACGGATAAAAAGCTCAATCCAAATAACGACGCAAAGCTACCTGCCGTCATGGCTTGTCCCATATGACGCTTGATATAAGCGTTCCATGATTGGACGGATGATTTGCTATGTAGCCACGCGCCAATGCCAATCATCATAATGACCGCAACGATGCCTATCACCCCTTCAAACATCTCACGATTGGCGGCAGAAGTCACCGCAGGGAATAATAGCTGTAATGCCATCGCGCCTGCGATACTGGCAAGTAAGCCAAAACCGACACCAGCATACACCCATTTTTTGGCTTTGACTTGTTTGGCAGCGGTTAAAGCCGATAACAGCGAGATGACAATCAATAAGGCTTCCAACCCTTCTCGAAGCAAAATCAGCATCGAGTCAACCGCGGTATATTGGGCTGTTGGATTGATTGCCGCCAATTCATTGATAATCGATTGCAGTGTTTGCTGCTGTTTAGGGTCTTGCCCCTTTGCCATGGCTAGCGGAATTTGGCTTTCCACTCGATTATATAGGCTGGGGTTACGCGTGCTGACATCGCCTTCGACCGTTGGCCAAATACTAATAAACTCGCCTAACTTGGCTTGACCAGTCGCTGCGTCTTTTGTTTTAAACGCTTGTAAACCATCGCGCAGTAACTGGATACTATCCGCCAAGGTGACGGTTTGTGTGGTTTGTACAGCGGCTACGTCACCCTTGTTATAACTGTCGATGGCGTCTTTTAGGGCGGCAGATTGGGTTTTTATTTGCGCCATGTTGATGGGTTTGGTTTCAATCGCCACTCGCATCAGCGCCATGGATGTTTCGATTTTGCCGTAATGCCCCATACTGGTATTGCGTACGACCCGCTCATTACCTAGCCAAACTGCATTAAACTGGTTGTAAGCCGCCCGTAACGCTTCGACATCTGTCGCTGCTGCACGTTGTATGACTTGATTAAGGTTGTCATACGCCGGTACCATTTTTTTGGCAAACTCTTTTCGCTTCGCGCTGTAATCTATAGGATTTTGCTCTTTTTCAAAGGCATATAACGCATTTGACACGGCTGATAAATTGGCTTCTGTGGGGTTGCTGATGGCTTGCCCAATCGCTTGGCTTGTCTGTTGCCCAAGTGTGGAATTTTTTGCCGTTGCATCTATTGCATCAAAGGCTGTTTGAATTTGTAGAAGGGTGTCCTTGGCTTTTGGGATATCATTGGCTTTAATTGCCGCCATCGCGTCTGATAGCTTGATAAAAATAGGGCTTAAATTCAGCTTTTTGCTGGCTGATTGACTGGCTTGCGTCGCTATCTGCGCACTTGCAGGCGTTGGTTGCTGCGCTTGTAAGCCTTGGCTGGTGATGAGCAGCGAACTTGCTAGACCAAAACTTAGCAAGGTTTTTTGGGTGATGTTTTTCATGAGTAACTTTTTAACCGTCTATTTAACCGTCTACTTTTAAGCGTGTGTGTTGAACCATCTATTTTTAACTCATATTAACCTTAAGCTTCAAATAATGCTTGTCCAATATAGCCACCTTGCGGAATACCACCAAAGCAAGCAAATAGCCCACTGCCAATGTGGGTGATGTATTCATTCATTTTATCAAGACGACCTAGGGCATTTTGGATGATGATAAATTGCTCGGGCGATTTTTGAAATGAAATAAACAGCAGCCCCGAATCAAACTGCCCCGTGGCTGGGTTAATGCCGCTACTGTAAGAATACGAACGGCGTAGCATTTCCACGCCTGTGCGTTTTGCCAGTCCCATGTGGGAAATTTCAGGTATCACTGCTTTACCCTGCGCGTCTTTGGCATTTACATCAAAGGTGTCAAATTCGCCTTTTTGTCCAATCGCCGCACCGCTATCACGATGTCGACCAAAGGTGTCTTCTTGACCCTTAAGTGAGGTGCGATCCCAAGTTTCAAGATGCATTTGGATGACACGGGTGACCAAATAAGTGCCGCCTTTCATCCAATCAGGCGCATCCGCCCATAAGTTTTTGTCCGCAGCCTTGATGGTGCTTTGGTTGGCAGTGCCGTCTTTAAAACCGAATAAATTACGCGGCGTTTGATTGCCGGTATCAAACCCAACAAAACCTGACTGACTCCAACGCATGGTAATATTAGAACGCGCTTGGCGAACCAGTTGCCGTACCGCATGGAACGCCACTTGCGCATCTTCGGCGCAGGATTGAATACAGATATCACCCCCGGTCAAATTTTCTCGTAATTGATCGCGCGGGAACTTAGGCAAGTCTTGGAATTCTTTGGGCTGCTTATGAGTAAGTCCCATTTTTTTTAGAAAACTTGGGCTAATACCAAAGGTCAACGTCAACCCATATGCGCCCATGCTGTCTGCTTCGCCTGTGTCGGTCGGGGGCACAAACGGGTTTTTTTCATAGGCTTTGATGTTTTTACCTTGCGTCAAATTGGCCGCATAGGTCGTCCAGTCTTTGAACATCTGTTTGACATCGTCGAGCTTGTCGGTATGTAAATCCATCACCAAAAAATAAATATTACGCTGTGACGGCGTGGTAATGCCTGCTTGGTGTTCGCCATAAAAATCATATTTGACATCCGCAAAACAATTTTTGGTAGTATTGGCATCACTACCGGCATGTTTAGGATTTTCGTTTTTATCGCTATCTTTGGACTGATTACCATCCAAAGCTTGCAAGTTAGGTAAGTTTTCGCTTGGTTTTTGCTGACAGGCTGACACGGCTAAACCTGCGCCTGCCACACTGAGCGCACCAAATTGGCGTAAAAAACTGCGACGATTTGACGTTTTTAATCCCATCCCTGTTTCTTGCGCTTGCTTATCTAATTTACTATGTTTCATACTGCCCCTAACTTGCTACTTACCTTTTTATTCAATCCTAAAACCGTCAAGTGAAGCAATTTTTTGCTTCACCTTTGACTTATTGCAATACAATGCCCATCTGCGCTAAGGGTTCGCCAAGTTTATTCACCGCTTCGGCTAGCGCTTTGGTATCTGCAGGGGTTAACTCTTTATAGGATTTATAGTCTTGTTGCCCGACTTGGTGTTTGGCAAGTAGTTGGTTGACTGCGTCAAATTTTTGCTCAAGCTCAGTGACTAACGCTGGGTTTTTGGCTTGGATTTTTGGTTTTAAAATGGCAAATATTTTCTCGGCACCTTCAATATTGGCTTTAAAATCATACAAGTCTGTATGCGAAAAAATTTCTTCTTCGCCGGTGATTTTGCTCGTTGATACTTCATTGAGCAAATCGACTGAACCTTGTACCATCAAGTCGCCTGTCACCTCTGCCGTCGGAATTTTGGCGTGCAATTCTTTGACATCTGCAATCAGCTGTTTACCCAGTTGTTCGGTGCCTTTGGTGGTGTTTTGTGTCCACAAGATTTTTTCAATCGCATGAAAGCCTGTCCATACTTCATTGGGCTCAAGGTCGGCTTCACGGTTATCGATACGCGGGTCAAGGTCGCCAAAACTTTCAGCAATCGGCTCTGAGCGCTCAAAATACATGCGCGCTTTTGGGTATAACGCCTTCGCCTCTTCTAATTTACCCGCTTCAAGCAGGGCAACAAATTTTTGGGTATCGGTAAGCAAGCTATCAATTTGGGTTTGTACCCAAGCTTTGTATTCCGCCGTTTCTTTACTCATGTCAACTGAGCTCTGCGCTGACGCTGTGACTGCAGAAGCGTTAGTCGTTGCAGGCGCTGTTGCGGCACTACTTGCAGCAGGTGCTACGTCGGTTTTTTGCTCGGTTTTTTGGCAAGCCGTCAAGAGTAATGCAGATATCGTCAGGGGTAATATTAATAAAGTAAAAGTACGGCTCAACATAAAACATCCTTAAAAGTAAACACGAATAAATAATAAAAAAAATAATGACAATTTGCGAATTGTAGTGTAAATGAGAATCGTTATCAATATTTATTTTACGTTGATTGTGCCGAGAAGTTTAGGCAAAAAAATACCCCGCAGTAGCGAGGTATTGTGATTGACTAAATGACGTGCAGATCGCCTAATAACAAAATAGCCTAGCCGAATTTACCCGTGATATATTCTTCAGTTTCTTTACGATCTGGGTTGGTGAACATTTTATCGGTATCCCCCATTTCCATCATTTCGCCCAAGTACATAAACGCGGTATAGTCAGACACCCGTGCCGCTTGCTGCATGTTGTGGGTCACGATGGCGATGGTGTAATCATTTTTTAGGTCTGAAATCAAATCTTCAATTGAGCCTGTTGAGATAGGGTCAAGTGCCGAGGTGGGTTCGTCTAGTAGCAATACTTCAGGGCGGGTTGCCACACCGCGGGCGATACACAGACGCTGCTGCTGACCACCAGACAATGACAGACCCGATGCTTTAAGTTTATCCTTGACTTCAGTCCACAGTGCCGATTTTTTGAGCGCCCATTCAACGCGCTCGTCTAGTTCAGCGCGGCTTAAGCTCTCGTACAGACGCACACCGAATGCCACGTTGTCATAGATTGACATCGGAAATGGCGTTGGTTTTTGGAATACCATACCCACACGAGCGCGCAGCAAGTTGACGTCCACGGATTTATCCAAGATGTTTTGTCCATCTAGGTTGATTTCGCCCGTGGCACTCATGCCGGGATATAGGTCATACATACGGTTGAAGGTACGCAGTAACGTTGATTTACCACAGCCTGACGGTCCAATAAACGCAGTGACTTTTTTGTCAGCGATATCGATGTTGATATTTTTAAGGGCTAAAAATTTACCGTAATAAAACTCTAGATTACGAATTTGCATTTTTGCGGTCATGATGAATACCTTAATAAATTTTGTTTGATACTAGCAAATAGCTTTAATCTTCTATTGATCATCAATGTGATGATTGCTCTTTACCACTTAGCGCACGTGCCAAAATATTCAATGTTAATACCGCTAAGGTGATGAGTAACGCACCCGCCCAAGCCAATTGGTTTGAAATAGGGTATGGTTGGCTGGCGTACTGATAAATCACGTTTGGTAAGTTGGCAATGGGCTGACCCATATCGGTACTAAAGAATTGGTTATTGAGCGCGGTAAATAGTAAGGGTGCAGTCTCACCCGAGATACGCGCGAATGCCAGTAAGATACCTGTTAATACCCCAGTTTTAGCAGCACGCAGAGTAACGGATGTTACCAGTTTCCATTTTGGCGTCCCTAGCGCATAAGCCGCTTCACGCAATGTATTGGGAATTAGACGAAGCATATTTTCGGTGGTACGTACCACAACTGGGATAACCAATAGCGCTAAAGCCATTGCACCTGCCCAACCTGAGAAGTTACGACCTTGTACCATCAACGCAAAAATAAATAAACCAATCACAATCGAAGGTGCGGATAGCAAAATGTCGTTCATAAAACGGGTGACTTTACCAAGCCAGCTGTTTTCGGCAAATTCAGCCAGATAAATACCTGCCATGATACCAATCGGTGTGCCGACTACAAGCCCTAATCCTGTCACCATGATTGAGCCGATAATCGCATTACGAAGACCGCCAATTTCGTTTGGCGATGGCGTGTCTTGAGTAAAGATAGGCATGGTCAATAACGCATGCGAGCCTGATAAAAACAATTTAAATAAAATTAAGCCTAAGAATGTCAAGCCAAATACAATGGACAAACCGGCAAATACCAGTCCTAAAGCATTGCTTATACGGCGGCGTTTGTAAATGGCATTGTTACGATTCATATTGGTAGTAGTCATAGTATTCCCCAGCGTTCTTATTTCGTACCCGCATTTTTATCCATACGACTGAGCATCAATTTTGAAATCACCAGTACAATAAAGGTAATGATAAATAGTAAGAAACCTAAATGTAGTAGCGATGATTGGTGCAAGCCCTCAGACTCTGCAAATTCATTTGCCAATGCCGAAGTGATTGACACCCCTGACTGGAACAAACTTGGACTGACGTTATAAGCGTTACCAATAACAAAGGTGACTGCCATCGTTTCACCCAATGCGCGACCCAATCCCAAAATGATACCGCCCATCACACCGGCTTTGGTATAAGGCAACACCACGTATCGCATCACTTCCCAAGTGGTTGAACCCAAACCATAGGCAGATTCTTTAAGCATCTTTGGCGTAATGGAGAAAACGTCACGCATGACCGATGCAATAAACGGGATAATCATCACTGCCAAAATCAAACTTGCGGTGAATAGACCAATACCCATCGGTGCACCTTGGAATAAACGACCCACATAAGGCACATCACCCAAATGGTCAATCAGCCAGGGCTGGATATGTTCTGAAAACCAAGGTGCAAATACGAAAAATCCCCACATACCATAGATAATTGAAGGGATACCCGCTAACAACTCAATGGCAATACCCAAAGGACGTTTTAAAAAATTGGGGCAAAGCTCTGTCAAAAACATGGCAATACCAAAACTTACGGGCACCGCAATCAAAATGGCAATGACAGAAGTCACTAGCGTCCCATAGATTGGTGCCAGTGCGCCGTATACATCCATCCCTGTATCCCAGTCTTTACTGGTGTAGAAGTTAATGCCAAACGCTTTCATACTTGGCAATGCGCCAAGAAATAGTGAGATTAAGATACCACCTAACAACAACAGCACGATAAACGCAAAAAGACGAGTCGCGTTGACAAACAACCAGTCTAATTGTTTTTGCTTTGCGAGTTTTGCGTGTAAATCCGACATAAGAACCCAGCCATCAAAAAATAGTTTTAGTTTACTAATTCTAGAAATTTGAAAAAAAAACGTAGAGCATTAACTTGTTTATTGCTCTACGTATCGTTTGACATGCCTAACCCTGTTAACTGTTAACCATCATCATGAGATTATTTTGCCGCTGACGCAGTTGCCGTGGCAGCATCTGAGCTAAATAGTGGCTTACCATCAGCCCCTACAACTTTTTTCCACTCTTCACGGAAGATAGCTTTGCTTTCCGCTGAAAATGGTACAAAGTCCAATGATTTTGCTAGCTCATCACCGTTTGAATACGCCCAGTCAAAGAATTTAAGGGTATTTTTGACGTTTTCTGGGTTGGTGGGTTTAGTATGGATTAAGATGAAGGTTGCCGCAGAGATCGGCCAGGCATTTGGGTCTGCTTGGTTAGTCAATACAATGTTAAAGCCTGGTGTACCTTTCCAATCTGCATTTCCCGCAGCGGCAAAGCTTTCAGCCGATGGTTGTACAAAGTTGCCCGCCGCATTTTTTAGCTGTGTATGCGACATTTTGTTTTGTTTTGCGTAAGCGTACTCAACATAACCGATTGAGTTTTTGGCACGAGCGACGTTACTTGCCACGCCTTCGTTACCTTTACCACCTGCACCTGTGGCAGCGGTTGGCCATTTAATGGATTTGTCTACACCTGGACCTGCTTTCCATTCTGGTGATACAGCGGCTAAGTAGCTTGCAAAGTTAAAGGTTGTACCTGAACCGTCAGAACGGAAAATCGTCGTGATTGGCGCATCTGGTAGTGTGACGCCTGCGTTTAATGCGGTAATCGCTGGGTCATTCCATTTAGTGATTTTACCCAAGTAGATATTGGCAAGGGTGGCACCGTCTAGTTTTAATTGACCGGGTGCAACACCCTCGATGTTAACAACCGGCACAACACCACCGATAACGGTTGGGAACTGGATTAAACCGCTTTTATCCAACTCTTCTTTGCTTAAAGGCGCATCCGACGCACCAAAGTCAACGGTATTGGCTTGGATTTGTTTGATACCACCTGATGAACCGATTGATTGGTAATTTACTTGACCGCCAGTGGCATTCTTGAACTCACCTGCCCATTTAGCATAGATAGGTTGTGGGAAAGAGGCGCCTGCACCTGTGATGGTAAATACGGCGTTTTTGTTGCTACCTGTAGCGCCTGTGGTAGAAGTGCTTGACGTTGCTGAGGCACCCGCTGCTTGATTGTCTGCTTGTTTGTTGCCACAAGCGGTTAACGCTAAGGTCGATGCTACGACAACACTTAATAATGAATAACGCATGGATAGCTCCTAAAAACGTTTTGAGTTTATAATGAAACTGCCTGAATGAAATAAATGTCACCAACGGTACGATTTAACTTTCTTTGGTTATTTTCACTAGGATAGCTTAAAGATGATATAGCTCAATGCTGACCGATTTAACTATCATGATAATAACCATAATTCGGTTTGTATAAAAATTGTGTATATGATTACAAAGAAATGTGACAGTATCATGACAATTTGATGACTGACCGATTGCGCACATCATAAGTAGACTAGATAAGTACATTTAACTCACTTATCTATTCGCAAAGCCTTTAAAAGCTTTGTGACTTTTAGCGGTACATGGGAAAGAAGCGATTAACCATTCAATGGCTCCCTAACTTAGCAGCTTAAGACTATAAAAACCAATGGCAGTCGCAACCAAGGTTAAAAACACATGGATGGCAATCAAAGCTAAACCTTGCCATACCTTGCCGGTATTCAACAAAGTAAATACTTCGGCACTAAACGTACTAAAGGTTGTCAGTCCTCCCAAAAACCCTGTGGTGATAAACAGTCGTAAGTTTGGATGCATCTTTTGGGTGAGTATCAAGGCAAATCCCATCAACAGCCCACCTAGTATATTGGCAAATAGTGTGCCATAGGGCAACCAAGGATGTACGCTGTTGATTTTGGCTAACCACCAGCGCAGTATTGCCCCAAATCCCGCCCCCAGTCCTATCCACAGCCATGGCATATTCAAGTCCTTGTAGATGATTATGGGTTAGCTGGATTGACAGCAGGCAGCGTTGTCATATCCCAACGCGGCAAGCAGCTAACGGCTAGATCATCGTGTTGACCGGCGTTCAAGCGCTGCCACCCGGCGAAGGCAATCATGGCGCCATTGTCAGTACACAAGGCAGGCGGTGCATAATGCACAGTGGCATTGATTTTGGCTAATGCCTCGGCTAGCGATTCTCGTAATTGTTGATTGGCACTCACCCCGCCTGCGATCACCAAACGTCTCATACCCGTTTGCTGCAAGGCTTTGACGCATTTTTTCACCAACGTATCGACCATCGCATATTGAAAACTTGCTGCAATATCGGCACGCGTTTGGGCATGCTCAGGATTATGGCTATCGGTTGGATGGTCTTTAATCAAATTATGCACGGCGGTTTTCATACCACTAAAAGAAAAATCCAATCCTTTGCCGAGCATCGGGCGCGGTAATTCATAGGCTAACGGATTGCCTGTTTGCGCCAAGCGGGCAATATTAGGCCCACCAGGATAAGGCAACTCTAGCATTTTAGCGGCTTTATCAAAGCACTCACCTGCGGCATCATCAATCGACTCACCCAATATTTGATATTGCCCAATGCCTTTGACCGCCACTAACATGGTATGTCCACCCGACACCAATAACGCGACAAACGGAAAATCGGGCGGATTGGCGCCTAATAGCGGCGCAAGTAAGTGTCCTTCCATGTGATGTACGCCAATCGCAGGAATACCCAATGCCATCGCCAAACTGCGGCCAAATAATGCCCCTGTCATCAACGCGCCCACCAGTCCAGGACCTTTGGTAAAGGCAATGGCATCGATATCGGTTTTTTTGAGTTGGCAGTCATCCAACAGTTGCTGCAACAAGGGCACTAATTTACGGATGTGATCGCGGCTTGCAAGTTCAGGGACTACCCCACCATATGTCGCATGTAGCGCGATTTGACTATACAGCACTTGTCCGACCAAACCTTGATTGGGTTGGTGACGTTGGTCACTATCAAAAATGGCTAATCCCGTTTCATCGCAGGATGTTTCCAGTCCTAGCACACGCATGGTATTTCCTTAAACGATAAATAAACGTCAACATACCGATGGCAAGTTAGTTATTTTTTGCCATCATTGATGATTTTGACAGGAATGGTTAACCCTTTGGCAAAGGGCTCGGCAAAGACGTAAGTGTATTGGCTCGGGGCAATTTGCTGGGTGGTATGGATGACAAACGCGCTGTTTTTACCGGCTGTGAGTTCATGTGACACATAAGCAGTACCTAGCTGGTCGAGCACTTTGGATAAGACTTCATTGACTGCCATACCCACCGTTAAATTGTAGCGAGAGGTTTCATTATCCACATGATACATTTCGGCATAGGCTTTGACAGGCTCGCTATCGAGCGCAAACGGGTATTTAAAGCTAGCTTTATCGACTGGCTTAATGCCCGAATCCACCAATGCCCAGTTGATTTGTTTGGGCACACCGTTTTGGGCGGTTTGGGGGGATACGGTACTGGCGATAGCTAAACTTTCAACGTGATGCGGACTTTGAACGCTAGCCACTGTGGCACTTGCTGTGCTGTTTTGCTCTGCCTTGTTATCAGTGGCAGGTTGACAAGCCGAGAGTAACACCCCACCCATCAGCAAACTTGATACTATAACTGCTTGTTTCATTGGCACGCCTCCAATACATCCAAACTTTTTGTGTAGCTTAGCCTAACCTAGCCTAACTTAGGCACTGACGCCCCCATTACTGATGGGCTGATAAGACAGATGACGATTGATGCGTTTTTCCGCCAATCGAAACATCCCAATCAATAGCCAAGACAATAACAAATAAATGATACCTGAGGCAAAGAACAACTCAAAAACGGTATAAGTTTTTGACATAATCGTCGTTGCCACACCGGTGATATCCATCAAAGTGATGGTCGATGCCAGCGCACTACCTTTGAGCATAAAAATCACTTCATTGCCATACGCAGGCAGCATGATGCCAAAGGCGCGAGGAAAAATAATTCGGCGCAATTTTTGGCTATACGACATGCCAATGGCGTCGGCAGCTTCATTCTCGCCCTTGGGTATTGACTTGATAGCACCGCGGATGATTTCTGCAATATAAGCTGCCGTATTGAGGGTAAAAGCGATGATAGCGCACCAAAATGGGCTCGATAACACATCTGATTTCCACAGCACGGACTCGGTCACCCATTTAAATTGTGACAATCCATAATAAATCAAAAAGATTTGCACCAATAGTGGCGTGCCCCGAAAAAAGAAAATATACGCAAACGGCAATGCCTGTACCCAAGGTTTTTTTGATAGCCTAGCCAAGGCTAGCGGCACTGCCAACATAAACCCCAATAAACCCGACAACACCACAAGCTCAATGGTGATAATACTGCCTTGCAGCAGTTTTGGGATACTATCAATAATAATTTGCCAATTCCAGTTCATTGATGTATCCCCTATTTTGCCATGCCGATTTTTTGCAGGCGTTTTGCATAACGCTCTGCTGGGTTATTGACCCATTCTAGCCACATAATCACACCGGTGATGATGACGGTTAGACTTAAGTACAACAATGCTGCTGCCATATAAAAAGTAAACGGGCTTTGCGTGGAAGTCGCTGCCGTTTTAGCATGGCGCATGATATCTTCAAGCCCGACTACAGAAACCAACGCGGTATCTTTGAGCAATACCAAAAACAAATTACCCAGCCCTGGCAGTGCAATACGCCAGACTTGTGGCAACGTCACTCGCCAGAGTATTTGAAATTTTTTCATGCCAATTGCTTGCGCCGCTTCAGCTTGACCTTTTGGAATCTCTTGAAATGCCATACGAAAAGTTTCGGTCGCATACGCACCAAATGCTACAGAAAGCGCCGTAACCCCCGCCCAGAACGGACTGACATCCACATATCCCGTATTGCCAAATTGCGATAGAATGAGCCCCATCAACATCGAGCCGCCAAAGTAAATAAACATGACTGACAGCAGTTCTGGAATACCACGGATAATCGTGGTGTAAGCGGTGGCGATGGCGTTGAGCACTTTAAACCGTGACATCTTAGCGGTCGCGCCCAATAATCCCAAAATCAGCCCAATAACCAAACTAGTCAATGCCAGTTTGATGGTGACCCAAGCGCCACTTAATAATAGCTGCCCAAAACCTTGTAGATCTAACACAATATCGATACCCTGTCTTTTTAACTCTGTTTGTTGACCTATTACCCAAAAAATGCTTAAAACGCAGTTTTACCGTCGCATAGACAAAAGGTGATAACAGATATAACCTTTCGCTTTGTTTTTTGCAGGGTGCAATTTTACGTGATTGCCCTATCAAAAACCATCGAAAAAACAAAAAACTGAGTGACTTTTCACCCAGTTTTTGACTGAACCCAAGCGCTTGGTTAAGTTATTTGCTAGTACTTGCCACAGTCGTCGTGGTCGTTGTAGTACTAGAGACCGTGACTGCCACGCTGCTTGCCGCCGCTGTTGTGGTGGTTGCACTGCCAAAATATTGGTTATAGATTTTGTCATACGTGCCATTTGATTTTAACGTGGCAATCGCTTTGTTAAATTCTAAACGCAGTGGGTCACCTTTACGAACGATGATACCCATTTTGTCATTGACATCAATCTCCTTACCTTTGATTTCAAACCCTTTACCTTCTGGCGTGGTCAGCCAATAAGCGGCAGGGGCTTTATCCGAAATCATCATATCTGAGCGCCCTGCTGCCAAGTCCATAAACGCATTATCCAACCCTTCATACAGGTTTAGCTGGGCTTTTGGGTGATTTTTTTCCATCCACTGGGTTGATAGCGTTGAACGCTGCGCCGCAACTTTATGGCTGTCAATTTGGGCAGGGTCATCCGGATTGATAGGGCTACCTTGTTTGGTCAAAAATACCAATGTATTGGTAAAATAGGGGTCGGTAAAATCGACCTGCGCTTGACGCTCTGGGGTGATAGACATGGCATCAATTACCACGTCATATTTTTTTGCCATCAAGCCTGGTAATAAACCATCCCAATCTTGTGGCTTGATTTCACAGTTGGCTTTCATTTCTGCACATAAAGCTTGCATAAAATCCACATCAAAACCTGTCAAACTGCCATCCGCTTTGGTGATACTAAAGGGTTTATAGGTGCCTTCGGTGGCGATGCGAATGGTTTTGCCTGCCATACTGCTCGATGTCTCAGTGCTGCTACTTGCCGTTGTAGAAGCGGCTGTGCTATTCGCCGTCGTTGCCGCCGTTTTTTCTGCAGGTTTTTGACAACCCACCAGCGTTAGACCTGCCAATGCCAAGCTACCTAATAATGAAATATTTGCTTTCACCTGATACTCCTAATTTTTAATGTCCAACACATGACAATTTTTGCTTGTCAGCTTTAACAACACTAACAGGCAAATAAGTTATTTAACGGCTTATTTCGGCAAATCTGCAAAATATTTTTGGCTGATTTTATCGTAAGTACCATTGGCTTTTAGCGCCGCCAATGCGGTGTTGAATTTGCCAATCAATGGATCATTTTGACGAAGGGCAATGGCAATTTTGTCATCAATATTGATCGGTTGACCTTTGACTTCAAAGCCTTGACCTTTGGCAGTTTTTAACCAGGATAAGGCTGGGGCGCTGTCAGAAATCATCAAATCCGTACGACCCGATTCTAGGTCAAGATAGGCATTATCTTGGGTGTCATACAGTTTTGGGGTGGCTTTTGGGAAGTTTTTGGCTAAGTACTCAGCGGCAGTCGTTGAACGCTGCGCACCCACGGATTTACCCGCTAGGTCATCAGCACCTTTGTCTACCCCTTTTTTGCCAATCACGACGAGGTTGTTGGTAAAGTATGGGTCGCTAAATGCCACCACTTGGCGACGCTCTGCGGTGTCTGACATCCCCGCCATGATGGCATTGTATTTTTGTGCTTGTAGTCCTGGAATCAGACCATCCCAATCTTGGGAAATCACTTCACATTTTAGTTTGGCTTCAGCACATAGCGCATCTGCCAAATCAATCTCAAAGCCGATTAATTTGCCATTGGCATCTTTATAACTAAAAGGGACAAAGCTTGATTCGGTAGCGATACGAATCTGTGGCATATCTGCGTTTGCTGCGGTGGTAGCGCTACTTGCTGCTGCCGTCTCTGCCGGTTTTTCCGCAGGTTTTTGACAGGCGGTTACTCCCATCAAAATGGCTAACGACGATACACCCAAAACCGATAACTGTTTCATAACAACACCTTTTTGTCAAAATTTGGGGGTCACCCACATCTATTGTGTAAATATTAAATCGCTCGATACAACGTCAATTAATTACCAAAATGTTGCTTTTGTAATTTTGCCAACTCACCATTGCTTTGTAGCGCATTTAAGGCTTTGTCAAATTCTGCTTTTAGTGGATCGCCTTTACGAATGGCCATTGCGATGTTGTCACCATTATCCATCTCACTGCCGACGATTTGGTAGTTGCTGTTTTGCTTTAGCCATTCGCTTGCGGTTACTTTTTCAGACAGCACTGAATCGATACGACCTGATTTTAGGTCAATGTAGGCATTGTCATAGTTGTCATACAATTTGATTTCGTTGGTTTTGCTCAGCTTATCTTGAAGGTACTGTGCCATGGTGGTTGAGCGTTGACCGCCGATTTTTAGCCCTGAAATCGCTTGTGGGTTGAATTTGCCATCTTTGGCAGCGACCCAAACCATGGTGTTTTTAAAATAAGGCGTGGTGAAATCCACTTGCGCTGAACGCTCTGGGGTAATTGACATACCCGCGGCAACCGCGTCGTATTTTCGCGCCATCAAGCCTGGCAAAATACCGTCCCAATCTTGCGCTACGATTTCGCAGTCGAGTTTCGCTTGGGCACACACGGCTTTGGCAACATCCACGTCATAACCGCCTAACGTGCCATCGGCATTGGTGTAGTTAAATGGTTTGTAGGCGCCTTCAGTGGCAATACGAATTTTTTTGCCTGTACTGGCACTGGCAGCAGGCTGGCTCGCGGCTGCACCTTCTGTTTTTTCAGCAGGTTTTTGACAGGCGGTTAACCCCATGCTAACTGCACATACCGTTGCCAAGGCGAGTTTTGAGTAGGTTGAATTCAAGGTTGATTGCATGGATGTTCCTTACAAATGAAATTTTTGAGTAAAAAGCGATTTAATATCAGGTTTCGCTTTCAGCGATTTCAATATTTAAAATCAATGCGACTAAAAATAAATGCGAGTTTACAATTTAGTTAAAATTAACATAAATTAACATTTTTGCAAGTGAAAAACGTATGCAGCAACAATTAAATCAAATAAATTTTTTCTGATACCCAAAACTACAAAACCGCCAATCGCATTACGATTGACGGCTGATAGGTTGTTTAGATTATTTCTGATGGCTTGCCATAAAGTCTTTCACCCGCGCTGATTGCGGGTTGTCAAACACCTGCTCGGGTGTGCCTATTTCTTCGATACGTCCTTCATGCAAGAACACCACTTGGCTTGATACATCGCGCGCAAAACGCATTTCATGGGTCACAATCAGCATGGTGCGACCTTCTTCAGCAAGCGATTTCATCACCGCTAATACTTCATTGACCAATTCTGGGTCGAGGGCAGAGGTTGGCTCATCAAATAGCAATACTTGGGGGTTCATCGCTAACGCACGAGCAATGGCGATACGCTGGCGTTGCCCACCCGATAAGTTTTCTGGGTAAGCGTCTTTTTTGTCCAGTAGTCCTACGCGTTTTAGTAGCACTTCAGCTTCACTGATGGCTTGGTCTTTGGCGATTTTTAGGACTTGGGTCGGCCCCTCAATGATGTTTTGCAAAATAGTCCGGTGTGGCCATAGGTTAAAGTTTTGGAACACAAAGCCCATTTTTGAGCGAAACTGCTCAAGTTGGCGTTGATTGGCGGCAATCAAATCCCCGGATTTATTCGGTTTTAGTACCAATGCTTCATTGCCCAAAAAAATCTCCCCTTGCGAGGGGTTTTCAAGCAAGTTAATACAGCGTAGCAAGGTGGATTTGCCCGAACCGCTCGAGCCAAGAATTGAGATGACATCGCCATCATAAGCGGTCAACGATACACCTTTTAGTACCTCAAGCGATCCAAAGTTCTTGTGGATATTGTTAAGTTGCAAGGCTACAGGACGCTGTAAGTTTGGCATAGCATCTGACATGATATTCAATCCAAAATTTGACGATAGGTGGAAAAAAACTGTCTATTTTCGCTTAAAATGCTACTAAAACGCAACTTTTTCTCTCATTTAACTTTATTTTATGGCGCCGGTCTTTAGCGCTTGTTTTTAGATTGAGTCATAACCATTAATTTTTGTCTGTCAAAACTTTCTAAATTCCATTTTTGGATTGAAGTTGTTATGATGAAGCGATGATTATATTAGGGACTGACTATGCAAACCATGACTGATACCAAACATTATATGCAAACCGTGGGACAGCAAGCGCGCGCCGCTTCAGCGATTTTGGCAAAAGCAGACACCGCACTCAAAAATAGCGCCCTACTCGCTATCTATGACGCCCTGCAACAAGCCAAATCACAGGTGTTGGCTGCCAATGCCACTGATATGCAAAACGGTCAACAAAAAGGACTGGATGACGCACTACTTGACCGATTAGCGCTCACCGATGCGCGTTTTGAAGGCATGTTACAAGGGCTTAAAGATGTTGCCATGTTGCCTGACCCGATTGGCGAGGTCACGGATATGACCTTTCGTCCATCGGGTATTCAGCTGGGTAAAATGCGCGTGCCGCTGGGTGTGGTCGGGATGATTTATGAATCTCGCCCCAATGTGACCATTGAAGCTGCATCTTTGGCATTGAAATCTGGCAATGCGATTATCCTGCGAGGCGGGTCAGAAGCGTTTTATTCTAACCAAGCATTGGCTGCGTGTGTCAAGCAAGGTTTACAAGCAGTTGGTTTGCCAGAGGCCGCAGTGCAAGTGGTCGAAACCACCGACCGCACGGCAGTGGGAGAACTCATTACCATGAATCGCTATGTCGATGTGATTGTGCCGCGGGGTGGTAAAAGCCTAATTGAGCGTATCAGTAATGAAGCGCGCGTCCCTGTCATCAAGCACCTAGATGGTAACTGTCATACCTTTGTCGATCGCGATGCAAACTTGACTATGGCAACCGATATTTGCGTCAATGCCAAAACTCACCGCTACGGCACTTGTAATACCATGGAAACGCTGCTGATTGATAGCCAAATCGCTGCGCACGCCCTGCCATCAATCGCCAGCGCCATTGTCGCTGCAGACAGTGCCATGCAATTACGCGGCTGCCCAAAAACCTTAGCCATCTTGAGCGATACCGCTGAATTAACAGGTCATCTGTCAGCGGCGAGTGAGGCAGATTGGGATACCGAATATTTGGCACCGATTTTGGCGATTAAAGTAGTCGCCGATATCGACGAAGCCATTGCCCATATCAATACCCATGGCTCACACCATACCGATGCGATTATCACCGAAAACTACTCAAAATCGTTAAAATTCATGCGTGAAGTTGACTCTAGTAGCGTGATGGTCAATGCATCAACCCGCTTTGCCGATGGTTTTGAATATGGTTTGGGCGCAGAGATTGGTATTTCTACCGATAAAATCCATGCGCGCGGCCCTGTGGGTCTTGAAGGTTTAACATCGCAAAAATGGATTGTGTTTGGGCATGGGGAAATCAGACAATGACAGCTAAAACTTTTGGTAATCAAATAAATTGGTTTCACAAACCCACTTTAATTATTGGTAATAAAAACTACTCTACTTGGTCTTTGCGCGCGTGGCTTATGCTGCATGCCTTCGGTGTAGCCTTCGATGAAATGCCAATTAAGCTATTTCATCCGAGTAATCAAGAGATTTTGACGACCTATACGCCACTGGGTCAAGTGCCTGTACTGTTACATGAAGACAAAACGATTTGGGACAGTGTCGGCATTGCTTTATATGCGGAAAAATACTTAATTACGCAAAACATTTGGGGTAACCAGCCGCACTTAGCCATGAGTTTGCTGGGTGAAATGCACAGTGGATTTTCTGCACTGCGCAATGAAATGCCAATGAATATTCGAGCTAGGCGCAACATTACACCTTCCGCACCCTGTTTAAGCGACTTGGCGCGGTTTGAAGCCATCGTAACCGAAGGCTTTAAGCAAAACGGCTCTGAAGGTTATTTGCTAGGCGAATTTAGTGTCGCTGATGTATTTTTTGCCCCGATTATTTTTCGCCTCATCACTTACGCAAAAGCCTCCGATATAGAGTTACGACCCATGACTTTAATCTATATACAAAAAATGCTTGCTCACCCAAGCATGCAGACTTGGCAACAACAGGCGTTGACAGAAACCGATATAGTCATTGAAGATGAAGCAGGCACAGAGGTCGTTTGAGTTTAATCAGCTTTAATTCAATGCAAAACATTATTTGGCAATCGCTTTAAACAAGCTGATTTGGTTGTTATCGGTCACCGTCAACATCGGTGTGCCTTTGCTATCTTGGGTCAGTTTAAATTGTCCTTGTAGTGTGGATGGCGCAGCGGCATCAAATGCCATGCGCGATTCTGGCAGACACATCATGCGCGTAGAAACGATATTTTTTATCAATACATTGTCATGGGTCAGGCTATAATTGCCCCACATACGATTGCAGGTGTTGTCAAAGCTGACACGACCTTTATCAAAGCTGACCAACAGCGGTTTGGCTTGGTTAAACAATTCAGGTTTAGTGGGTTTACCCGCCAAGTCAGTCACCGAGACCAATTGCCAGCGATAATTTTGCAACGTGGCATCCGCTAACGGTAAGGTGACCGCTTGGGTCGGGTTAACGACCCTTGAGTTATTATCCGCTATGGTTTGACAGCCTGTCATTACCAGCGTTCCTGCTATCAAGCAACTTAGCGCTAGTGAATAGGTTTTGGCACATTTTTTCATCATGATTTCCTTTTGTTTAAAATTATTGTGTAAAAATTATTGCAACCATTATATAAAATGCCCTTAAGAATTTATTGCTGAGCATGACGATTATTGTTATTCGATTGTATTACTAGGGCGTGTCCCTAATTTGAATAAGCCCAAAAGAGCCCTATTTTAACCCTATATTCCAACAAAATATAGGCAAACACAAACAATGGCGAGAACCGCAATAACTGACAA